>NZ_KV789089.1:0-100087 GCF_001807465.1 Actinomyces sp. HMSC08A09
AGGGCGCAGGCGATCAGGCCCCGGTGGTCGCGTGGATGGAGCACCACCAGGTGGTCCTGTACCTGGGTACGCTCGTGGCCGGCGCCGTCCTGGGGCTGGCGGCTCCCGCAGCCAGCAGCCTTCTGGAGGCGGCTGTCTCCCCGGTGCTGGTCACGCTGCTGTACACGACCTTTCTCGGTGTCCCCTTCCATCGCCTGCGGGCCGCCTTCGGCGATGCCCGGTTCATGGCGGCGCTTGTGGCGGTCAACTTCCTCGTGGTGCCGGCGGTGGTCCTGCCTCTGTCCCGACTGGTCGCCGATGAGTCGGGGCTCCTGGTCGGCACCCTCCTGGTGCTCCTGGCGCCCTGCGTCGACTACGTCATGGTCTTCACCCGACTGGCCGGCGGCGCATGGTCACGCATCCTGGCGGCATCTCCGGTGCTCATGCTCCTCCAGGCCCTCGTCCTGCCACTGTGGCTGGCCCTCGCTGCCGGCTCACCCGGGGCTCAGGGAGGTGGTATCAGCTGGCGGCCTTTCGCGCAGGCCTTCGTCCTCATGATCGCACTGCCCATGGGGCTATCGATCCTCACGCGGTGCGCCGCACCCCGGGTCCGGTCCGCCGACCGGCTCGCTTCAGCAGCGACGGCGCTCATGGTTCCGCTCATGATGGCGACCCTGCTGCTCGTCGTCGCCTCCCAGGTTCCCCACGTCGCCTCCCGGCCCGACGTCGTCGCCCGGGTGGTTCCCCTCTTCGTGGCTTTCGCTCTGGTGATGCCGGTTGTGGGAGATGTCGCCGGGCGCATGGCTCACCGGGGACGCCAGGAGCGCCTGGCTCTCGCCTTCTCCGGGACCACCCGTAACTCGTTGGTGGTTTTGCCGTTGGCTCTCGCGCTGCCCGATTCCATGGGGATGGCGCCGATTGTGGTGGTGGCTCAGACGTTGGTGGAGCTCGTCGTCATGGCAATCGGTGTCCGTCTGCTTCCCCGCCTTATTCGATAGGGGACTGTGGGGAAGAAACCGATGCAATGATGATGTATTGATGTCAATGATGCAGAAGAACGACGTGGCCTGTGGGTCTCGGACTGCTCCGAGCCCCACAGGCCCCTGTCGTTGAGGGTGGCATCGCCCCTGGATCCCATATTCCAGAGGAGAATCAACCCTCCTTCGCCAGAGCGGCTCGCGCCGAGCTCCCTATCAACTCGGGCGGCCTCGAAATCCGATCGGTCATTGGGCTCCCCAACCCTCGCGACCAGTTCCGTCCGGCGGCGGTCACTATGTAACCCACTGCTCCTGAGGGAGCACTTCAATGTACCTGAGAATACTCTGGGAATCTAGCTGCGGAATTTGTTTCGTTTTCCTGGGGCTGGAGAAGGCCTTTTCAAAAGAGGGAAATATTGTCAATCTTTGGTGTATTTTAAACGTATAGGCAACCCTTTTGTGTTGATTCTCGTCGGTGTTGTCCCGGAAGTGCCGTGTATTGTTCATCCGTCCAACCGTTAATCAACGGGCGGAAGGTAGTGGTTGTCCGGCTCAGGGCGCCGGATGCCGCCAGCCCCCGATCTCTCCAAGGAGCAGTTGCCTATGCCGCAGGTCACCGGAGCCGTTCATGAAGTGGGTGTCGACCAGCTCTTCTTCTCCACCACTGATGCACGTGGCGTCATCCGCCACTCGAACAACGTCTTCATCGAGCTCTCGCGCTACCGGCGTGATGAGCTCTCCGGCGCCCCGCACAACATCATTCGCCACCCGGAGATGCCCGGAGGTGCCTTCAAGGCCATGTGGGACACCCTCAAGGCAGGCAGCCCCTTCGCCGCCTACGTGCGCAACCTCGCCGCCGACGGCAGCGAGTACGACGTCTTCGCCACCGTCACCCCGCTGTCCGACGGCGGCTACCTCTCGGTGCGCACCCGACCGGTGTGCTCCGACCTGTTCGACACCGCCTGTGCCATCTACCGCGACGCCCGCGCCACAGAGGACCAGGCCATCGATGGCGGGGCCAACCGTCGGGCGGCGGCCGAGGAGGGGCTGGGCCGCATCGCCGAGATGCTGGCCGGAGCGGGCCTGTCCTCCTACGAGGAGTTCCAGAACACGGCCCTGCCGGCGGAGGTGGCGCGTCGTGAGGAGCTCTCCGACGGTATCCCGGTGCGCCCCGACGCCGCCGGGGACCTGCGCGTCATGCTTGACTCGGTCACCAGGATCGCCGCCGGGCTCGACTTGTGGATGTCCGGTCAGCAGCAGCTCGCCGAGCTCTCCGCCTCACTCAAGGCCGCGGGGAAGGGACTGACCCGGACTCTGGAGGACCCTCGCCTGAGTGTCGAGCACATCGCCGCCCTGGACCGCTCCGACCCCAGGATCAAGCCCCTGGCCGACCTGCTGGACCTGTGGACCCAGATGCAGGTTCTGGTCAGCCCCCTCGTGGCGAGGCTCGTCGACACCCTGGCCCAGCTCGACACCAACGGCGCCCGCACCCGCTTCCGCATCGCCCTGGCCCGTCTGCACACCACCATCACCTCCCTGTTCACCGTCGAGCTCATCGACGGCGTCGGAGACCCGCAGTACTCGGCGCAGGCCATCCCCGACCTCATCGAGTCGTTGCGTGAGGGCATCGCCGAGATGGAGCGTCAGGCTCAGGCCCACCGCGCCCTCGCGGCCCAGGCGGTCGCCTACATCGGCGAGGCCAGCCGCATGATGACGATCCCGAACCAGCTCCTCATGCTGTGGACCGGTTCAGCCGCGTCTCGCGACCCGGAGCTGCCCGCCATCGCCGCAGAGCTCTCCAGTGCCGCCTCCGGCGTGGTCGAGTCCGTGGGCCGTCGCCTGGCCGAGCTCGACGACCTCGCTGCCCGCTGCCAAGCCACTCATGTCGCCGACAACTTCGCGGAGCTGGGGGAGGCCCTGGACTCCTTCACGACGGCGGCCGGAGCTGTCGCCCCGAGCTGAACGGGTGCGGTGCCGGTCGGCGAACGTATCCGTTCACCAACCGGCGCCGCTGCGCTGACCGAGTGCTAGGCGGGCTCGCCCCGCCCGACCGGGCTCAGTAGGAGTCGGTCTCGGAGCGCGGGGAGTCCTGAGCCGTTGCCTCAGTGGGCGCCGCCCCCGGGTAGTCCACGTGTCGGTCCTGCACGGGGCTCGTCGGTGAGGCGTACCCGTAGGGGCCGGGTTGCTGCGGCCCGGTGGAACCGGCCGCGCTCGAGGGTGCTGAGAGGGCGCCCTGTCCGACAGACGCGGTTCCCACCGGAACGGGCACGGGAACGGGGGAGGCCCAGCGCAGCTCATCGCGAGGGACCTCGTAGACCACACCGGGGTAGCGACCGAACTGCTCCTCGCTGGGCACGGCCGAGGAGGTGGAGTCCAGCACCGAGAGCATCTGCTCCGGCGTCGGCCACGAACCGGACCGCCCGCTGCCGCTGGGAGCCGGCGGCGGGAACCACGCCGTGAACTCCGGCGGACGGATCATGATCCGCCCCGGGCGGGTGCGGTCGCGCAGGGCGTGGGCGCGCCAGGTGATGACCGGGTGCGTGGACCGCCAGACGGTCATGTGGAGCCACAGTCCCTTCTCCCGGGTGGCGCGATCCGCCAGGGCGTGGGTGTTGACCTCGGCACCCAGGTACTTGCCGCCGGAGAGCACCCCCACGACCCCGGGCACACCCGCAGGCGCGTAGGTGTAGCCGTGGTTGTCCGCCGTGTACTCCTGCGCCCGAACCAGCGCTTTGCCCAGAAGCGGGACGTTGAGGCCGAGGGTGACGAACAGCAGGCGCAGCATGGAGATGTGGCCCGCGGCGAGGTGCCCGACCTCGTGCCCGATCACGAAGCGCAGCGCCTCAGGGTCGCGGGCCCGGCCACCGATCTCGAACATGTCGGAGTGGACGACCACGAAACGCCGGTAGCCGTGGCCGGCCGCGAAGGCATTGATCTGACCGTTGCCCATGGTCACGTAGGCATCGGGGACCCGGCGCAGGCCGAACTGCTGGGCCGCCTCGACAACCATCCGATAGCCCTCCGGGAACTGGGTGGGACTCATCTGGACCGCGGTCGCGCGGAGCTTGGCGTACAGCATCGCGCGCGCCACCCACAGGATGATCGGGATGAGGGGCACCAGCAGGAGGAACTGCATGCCGCTGTTCTCCTGGCTGAGGAAGAAGTCGCGAACCTGCGCCCCCAGACCGGTGGGCTCAGGCACGGCGACCAGCCAGATCACCAGGGCGATCCACACCAGGTAGGCCAGTGCAGTCGCCATGCTGGTCGCGATCAGGAGTGGGATCTCGGCGGGGTGACGCAGCTTGCGGATGCCCTTGATGCCGTGAACGGTCGCGCCGTTGAACATCCGGGGGCGGGAGGGCGGCACGGCCGGCGGCGGTGGGCCAAGGGGACCGGGGACGGTGGATGGAACATGTGGTGGCATGACGGCAACCTAAACGACTCGCCGCTGGATTCATCTCCTGCCCCAGGAGGATCTTCACCTCTGGCGTATCGGCCGTCTGGTGGGAAAAGGTGCGGTTGATCGCTTCCCTCGAACGGCGCTGTCGCTCCAGCAGTCCTGCAGGAGGTGGGGATCCGGCGGGACCTGACGCCGTCGATCGCGACCCCGTAGGCTCCTGCCCGTGCCGCACTCCGCCTCGCCGTCTTCGCCGTTCCTGTCCTCGCAGCCTCTGCCCTCCCTGTCCGGGAACCCGGACCACACCGTGCCCTGGGGTATGCAGATCGCCGTGCGCTACGACAAGGTCCACCCGCCCCGGAGGATCGACGTCGCCGAGGCGGCCGCCCGCGCCGTCGTCTCCCTCCTGGCCTCACCCGCCGCCGCCCCCGGCGGGCCGTGGAACCCGGCCGTCGACTACTGGCGCGACGGGCGCATCCGCAAGCTCGTGCGTCGGGCCCGCGGCAAGCGCTGGGAGGAGGTCCAGGACATCGACGGCGTCACCGTCACCCAGGACGGCCCGGCCGGCTGGGGGCAGGCGGCCGCCCGCGCCTTCGTGCCCGGGCCGGTGCGCCCCCTGCCCGGGGCCCTGGCCAAGACCCAGGTGGAGGGCACCCACTTCCCGCCCGGTGACGAGCTGCCCCCGCCGCCCGCCGAGATCACTGCGCGCGTCGCCCGGGACCCGGCCGCGGCCGAGCGGATCGCGCTCACGGCGGCGTCGGTCTCCACCGGGGCCCTCGTGACGATCGAGGTGACCCCCCTGCACGAGATGACCTCGGGCAAGCTGGCCGCCCAGTGCGGCCACGCCGCCCAGCTGGCCTGGGAGAGCAGCGCCATGCCCCCCGCCATGAGGCGGGCCTGGGCCGAGGACGGCTACCGGGTGCGCGTCGTCGTGCCCAGCCGGGAGCAGTGGGAGACCACCACCCGGCCCGTCAGCGTCACCGACGCCGGCTTCACCGAACTCGACGGCCCCACCGAGACGACTCGCGCCTCCTGGTGAGGGTGCGGTACCTGGGTGTCCCTTCGCGCAGGGGCGCCGGCGACCCGCCAGACATCCTCCATCGGCCCGCCATCGCCGCCAGGGCGGCCTGTCCCCGGACTCCCGCCCGGGCGAGCGTCTCAGGAGCCGTGGCGCCCTGAATCGGGAACTGCGTTTCCCTCCCAGAACGTACTTGTCCTCCAGATGACTGAGGCCGGATCCCAGTCATCTGGAGGACAACGCAGTCCTCGTCGAAGAAGGACGTCCCCGATCGGGTACCTACTGGGACTGCTCCTCGGGCTCCGGCACCCCGCGGAACACCCACAGCCGGATGAACACGTAGAGGTAGATACCCTCGCAGCAGGCCGAGATGACGCGCGCCAGCTCGGCATTGACCCCGAACCAGTGCAGCAGTGAGGACAGGCCCAGGATGAAGATGACGTACTGGCTGACGACCCCGGCCATGTAGCCCGCCCCCTGCTGGACGACGTGCCCGTGGGCCTGGAAGTTCAGCCACCGGTTGAGCAGGAAGGAGTAGACCGCCGCGATGGCGTAGCCGACCGTGACCGCCACCGGGTAGAACCAGTGAAGGTGGTTGTAGAACACCCACAGGCAGGTGATGTCCAGGAGGAAGGCGGAGCCGTTGATGATCGCGTAGCCGATGAAGGTCACCGGCAGCCGACGGCGCACGAAGCCCGGCAGGACGGAGTGGATCGCCGTGATGAGGCGCAGGAAGACCTCCGGAGCACGGCGGGTCGTGGAGGCGGAGGACTCGACGGTGGGCGCAGCTCCTTCAGCGGTCGTGGTCCCGGGGGCCCGGTCGTCCGTCGCGGTTCCTGCCATGAGGTGTCCTTCCCTGTGAACGCTCCTGTCAGAGGGAGTCTTCCCCGACCGCGCCGGATGGGCAAGTTCCGAAAGGAGGAACAACGGCCCGCCGGGTCATCCGTGCGGCGCAGAGGCGGCCGGCGTCAGGGCCTGGGCGACTTCGCGGCGCAACAGCTCGCCGCCGGCGTCGGCCGGGTGGTGGATAGTGCGCAAGCCCACCTCGCGGGCCGCGGCGATGTTGGTGGCGCTGTCATCGACGAACAGGGCCTGGTCCGCCTCCACCCCCGCGAGCTCCAGCAGCCGGTGGAAGTAGGCGGCATCCGGCTTGGCCACCCCCAGCGTGCAGGAGTAGCCGTCGATGTCGCACAGGCCGTCATAGCCCAGCTGCTCACGCATCCAGGCCCGACGCTCCCACTGCTGATTGGTGGCCAGGACTGTGGTGTAACCCGCCTTGCGCAGGTCTCTCACCAGCTGCCAGGCCACGGGGTCGGGTGTGGCCCGGTGCCACATCTCCAACAGGTCCGATGCGCGCAGCTCCAGCCCCAGGTCCTTCACCACCCGCTCCAGCAGCTCGGTGAGGGTCTCCCGACCTGCCAGGGCGTCGGTCTCACCATCGATCATGGCCTGGGCGAAGGCGGGGCCGCCGCCGCGGGTGAGCGCCTCGCCCCACGGGGTGCCGATGAGCTGAAGGACGCCGTCGGCATCGAGCAGGACGGCGCGCACGGGTGTGGACGAGGCGGGAGGGATGACCGGCTGAGAGATGCTCACACCCCGATTCTGCCCTACCTCGCGGTGGGTTTGCTTGGGAGGTCGGTCGGGGCGTGGGGCGCACCGGTGGAAGACTGGGGCCATGACTGATGCCGCCAGCACCCCCACCCGTGACGCTGCCGCGATCCTGCACGACGACGACGCCTACACCGACTCCCTCATCGACTTCGTCACTGCCTCGCCCAGCTCCTACCACGCCGCCGCCGAGGTCGCCCGCCGCCTGGAGGAGGCCGGCTTCACCCGTGCCGACGAGACCATCACCTGGCAGGAGGACCTGCCGCGGCGCGGCTACGTCCTCCGCGACGGCGCCATCGCCGCCTGGGCGCTGCCCGAGACACTCGCCCCGGGGGCGGGCCTGCGCATCGTCGGCGCCCACACCGACTCCCCGGCCCTCAAGCTCAAGCCCGCCGCCGCCCTCGTCCGCTCCGGCTGGCAGCTCATCAACGCCGAGGTCTACGGCGGCCCCCTGCTCGCCTCCTTCCTCGACCGCGAGCTGGGCCTGGCCGGACGCCTGACCACCCGCGATGGCGCCGTCCACCTCGTGCGCACCGGCCCCATCGCCCGCGTGGCCCAGATCGCCCCGCACCTGGACCGCAGCGTCAACGACACCCTCCACCTGGATCGCCAGACCCACCTGCTGCCCCTGTGGTCGCTGGCCGGACCCGACGCCGCCCCCGACGCCGTCGAGACCCACCTGTGCGAGATCGCCGGCATCGACCCGGCTGAGCTCGCCGGCCACGACGTCCTGACCTACCCCACCCAGGCGCCCGCCCGCTTCGGCCGCGACGGAGAGTTCCTGGCCTCCTCCCGCCTGGACAACCTCTCATCCGTCCACGCCGGACTGGTCGCCCTCGAGGCGCTCGCGGCTGCCGGGACCAAGCCCACTGAGCCCGTCATCCTGGTCGCCTTCGACCACGAGGAGGTCGGCTCGGACACCCGCTCCGGGGCGGGCGGCCCCTTCCTCGAGACGCTCCTGCGGCGCCTGGCTCGGGTCCTGGGCGTCAGCGGTGACGGCCTCGATGCCCTCCTGGCCCGCTCGACCTGCGTGAGCGCCGACGCCGGGCACTCCGTCCACCCCGCCTACGCCCACCTGCACGACCCGGCCGTCCAGCCGCTCATCAACCATGGCCCCCTGCTCAAGATCAACGCCCAGCAGCGCTACGCCACTGACGCCGCGGGCGCCGCGATCTGGGCGCGGGCCTGTGCCGCTGCCGGCGTGCCCAGCCAGGACTTCGTCTCCAACAACGCCGTGCCCTGCGGCTCCACCATCGGCCCTATCACCGCCACTCGCCTCGGCATCACCACGGTAGATGTCGGCGTGCCCCTGCTGAGCATGCACTCGGCCCGCGAGATGGGCGGCGTCAAGGACGGCCCCTGGCTCGCCCAGGCCCTGCACGCCTACTGGCAGGGGGCCTGAGCGTGGCGGGGCAGCGAGCCGGCCGCAGGGGGGACCGGCCGGACTCGCCGATCCGCGCCGCCGGTGTGCACGGCGCCGCCCCCTGCCCCTGCGGCAGCGGCGCAACCTACGCCGAGTGCTGCGAGCCGCTCCACGACGGCGCCCCGGCGCCCACCGCCCAGGCCCTCATGCGCTCGCGCTACACGGCCTTCGTCGTCGGCGACGAGGACTACCTCTTCCGCACCTGGCACCCGCGCACCCGCCCCGAGGGGCCCTACTGCCACCCCGGGACCCGGTGGACGGGACTGGTTATTCACGAGACCGTCGACGGCGGGATGGACGACGAGACCGGCCTCGTGGAGTTCACCGCCACCTACCGCAGCGGCGACGGGCGTGGGGGAGTGGTGGACGACGCCCTGCGTGAGCGCTCCCGATTCACCCGCCGCGCCGGCCGCTGGCTCTACCTCGACGCCGTCGGATAGGGCCGGCGGCCCAGGGGTGACCGGAGCGGACGGGACAGATGGAGTCCCGTCAGCTCCAGGTGCCGCGCCAGTACTGGATGGGCCAGGGGGCCTCGTCCCAGGAGCGCACCCCCAGGTCGGCCGCCCAGCGCAGCGGCAGGTAGGGGTCGCGCAGAGCTGCTCGGCCCACGGCGATCGCGTCGGCCTGCCCGGAGATGAGCGCCTGCTCGGCCTGGGCCGCCTCCTCAATGAGACCCACGCCCACCACCGGGACATCGCTGCCGGCCACGGCCCGCCTCACCTGCTCGGCCAGCGGCAGCTGGTAGCCGGGCCCCACCGGGACCTCGGCCGGGACGTTCCCGCCGCTGGAGATGTGCAGGACGTCGACGCCGGCCTCCACCAGCTCGCGGCTGAAGGCGGCGGTCTCCTCCCCGGTGACGCCGCCCTCGGCCCAGTCCGAGGCCGACAGGCGGATGTCGAGCACCGTCTGCGACCCGATGGCCTCGCGCACGGCCCGCACCACCTCAAGCGGGAAGCGCTGCCGGTTCTCCACGCTTCCGCCGTAGGAGTCGGTGCGCTGGTTGGACAGGGCGGAGCGGAACTCGTGGATGAGGTAGCCGTGGGCCCCGTGGATCTCGACGACGTCGTAGCCGGCTTCGACGGCGCGCCGCGCGGCCGCCGCGAAGGCCTCCACGATCCGACCGATCCCGGCCTCGTCCAGCTCGCTGGGAACCGCGTGCTGGGGGAAGGGGATCGCGCTGGGGGCCAGCAGCTCCCAGCCCTCCAGGGTGCCGGTGCGCGCGCCCTCCACCTTGGGGCGCCACGGAGGGGTCCCCGACTTGCGCCCGCCGTGCCCGATCTGGATACCCGCCAGGGCCCCGCCGGCGTGGATCGCCTCCACCAGGCGGCGCTGGCCGGCGACCTGCTCGTCCGACCACAGCCCCAGGTCGTTGGGGGACAGGCGCCCCTCGGGGGTGACTGCCGTGGCCTCCACGATGACCGTGCCGAAGCCGCCCACCGCACGGCTGGCGTAGTGGACCACGTGCCAGTCGGTGACGATGCCGTCCTGGGCCTCGACCGAGTACATGCACATCGGCGGCAGCCACAGGCGGTTGCGGGCGGTCAGCCCGCGCATGGTCATTGGCTCAAGAATGCGCAGTGCGCTGGAGGAAGTCATGGCCTCACGCTACTCTCCCGACCGCTCGGCCGACATGGGGCGGGAATCACCCGTGCGATGACCCCCATGGACGCCATAGGCTCCCGGGCGTGATCTCGCGTCCCGTCCCCGTCACCGACCCTGTTCAACGGCCCGTCCCCGTCTCCGACCCTCACCACCGGCCCGCACCCATCACCCACGGACCCGACGACGTCGCCCTCGTCTTCGAGAGCGGCGGCATGCGCGGGGCCTACACGGCCGGCCTCGTGCGCGTCATGCTGGAGGCCGGTCTCTCCTTCCCCTGGGTCGGAGGCATCTCAGCGGGCTGCACCAACACCTGCAACTTCGTCTCCCGGGACACCTGGCGCACCCGCGAGGCCTACCTGGGACTGACCACCGACCCTCAGGCCGGCGGCTGGGGCAGCTTCGTGACCGGCAAGGGCTACTTCAACTCCGAGCACATCTACCTGCACACCTCCGCCCCCGACGAGTCCATCCCCTTCGATTGGGAGACCTTCGCCGCCTCACCCACCACGGTGCGCCTGGGCGCCTTCCGCTGCGACACCGGCGAGGAGGTCTACTGGGGCCTGGAGGACATGCCCACCATGGGCGACCTGCTGGTGCGGGCCCGGGCGTCGTCGTCGATGCCGGTGCTCATGCCCATGGTCGAGGTCGACGGCGCCCCCTACGTGGACGGCGCCGTCGGGCCCACCGGCGGCTTCGCCATCGATGCCGCTCGTGCCGACGGCTACGACAAGCTGCTCGTGGTCATGACCCGCCCCGAGGGCTACCGCAAGCCGCCCATGCGACGCCACGAGATCGGGATCCTCCAGCGGCTCTACCCCCGCTACCCGGCCCTGGTCCAGGCCGTCATCGACCGCCCCGAGAACTACAACCGCACCGTCGAGGAGCTGGAGCACCTGCGCAGCCAGGGACGCGTCTACCTCTTCCGGCCCGAGCGCATGCCCATCGCCAACGGCGAGCTGCGCTACGACCGCATCGTCACCGCCTTCGAGGCCGGACTGGCCCAGGCCCGCCGCGAGCTTCCCGCCATTGAGGCCTTCCTGGCGAGCTGAGCTCAGTGCGGCAGGGCGACGCCGTAGCGGTCGATGTCCTGGCCCTCATCGAAGCCGAAGGTGATGATCGGGGGCACCGGCTTGCCGTTGTCGAGGGAGGCGGCCAGCAGCTCCAGGACGTGGCGCTCGTGCGGCGGGACCGCCTCGGGCAGGTCGGCCAGTGAGAACCAGCGCAGACCCGCGTTCTTGGCCGGCTCACGCACGGCCGGCGTGCCCGTCCAGGTCCGCAGCGTGAAGAACAGGTCAATGCGCTGCTCCAGGGCCGCGCCGCCCAGGTCATTGGTGCGATGCATCGCCGTCAGTGCGCTGAGGTCCGTCGCCTCGACGCCGATCCCCAGCTCCTCATCGGTCTCGCGCAGAGCCGTCTCCAGGACGCTCTCGGCGGCCTCGACGTGCCCCGAGGCGCCGCAGGCCCAGTGCCCGTCCATGTAGCCGGTGTTCCGCCGCAGCTGGAGGAGCACCTGGGTCGCGATGCTCGCCGCTGCGGCATCCTCGCCCACGGCACCCGGATCGGGACGCAGGAGGTAGACGTAGGCGGCGGGAACGAGGGTGAAGGAGTGGGCGGCCATGGCGACCACCGTAGACCAGGTGCCGGAGCGGAGCCGGACGGGTGGGGGATATGAGGAGAACGGTCGGGATACGGAAGACGGGGACTCATGAAACCATCAGGAATGTAGGCGATGCTCCGGTGCAGTCAGTCATCAGTGGCCGTCTACGGCAGCTTTGCAGCGTGCCCGTCCTGGGGCATCTGAGAATCACCTCGACGGTAACGCTGCCGGCTCGACGTCGGACAACTAGGATCCACCCTGGGGTGACGGGAGATCTCGGCCCCAGTCCGCGGACCCGACGTCGCCGCCGACCGCCAGTCGTCGACACGATCAATGATGACCGATGCCGACCTGAGCCCGACCGACGCCCCGTTGACGTCGATTGACGACGCTGCTTGAGGAGGACCCGATGCAGACCAGCCTTACTCGGCTCACAGCCGACGACGGAACGCGTCTGGTCGTGCACATCTGGCTCCCCGAGTGGCTCATCGACGGCTCCCTCCTGGTGGCCGACGCCCCCGAGGCCGACGCCCCAGCGCCCACCTCGGCCGCGACGCGTCCGCAGGTGCCCGGCGCTGCCCGCCCCCGGGGCATCATCGTCATCGCCCACGGCATGGCCGAGCACGCCTCGCGCTACGCCCGCTTCGCCGCCTCGGCGGTGGAGGAGGGCTATGCGGTCCTGGCCGGCGACCACCGCGGCCACGGGGCCACCGCCGCCCCGGGCGGCTTCGGCTTCGTCGCCGAGAAGGGCGGCTGGGAGAGGGTCGTGGCCGACATGGGCATCGTGCTGGACGCGGCCCGGCGGGCCTGGCCCGATGTTCCAGTCTTCCTCATGGGCCACTCCTGGGGCTCCTTCCTGGCCCGCGACCTGGCCGCGCGCCGCGGCGACGAGTTGGCCGGCCTCATCCTGCTGGGGACCGGCTCAGGAACTGGTGCGCTGACCCGTCCCGCCGCCGCGGTCTGTGCCGGGGAGTCCCGGCTGCGCGGCCCGCGCCACCCCTCTCGGCTGCTCAACGCGCTCGCCTTCGGCCCCTACCAGCGCCACTTCGCCCCCAATCGCACCGAGGCCGACTGGATCAGCCGGGACGTTCATGAGGTCGACCGCTACGTCGCCGACCCCTGGTGCGGATTCGTGTGCACCGCCAGCTTCTTCCGCGACCTCGTTGCCGGAGGAAGGTCCGTCAATACGGCCGCCCACGCCACGGCCGTGCCCGCGCAGCTGCCTATGCTCCTGGCCTCCGGTGACCGGGACCCGGTCGGCGCCATGGGGCGGGGCGTCCAGCGCTCCGCCACCCTCTACCGCCGCGCCGGCGTGCGGGAGGTCTGCGTCATCCTTTATCCGGGCGGGCGCCACGAGCTGCTCAACGAGACCAATCGGGATCAGGTCACCGGCGACATCCTCACCTGGATCGACGGACACCTGCCTGAACTGTGAGAACCGACGGGTAATCACGGATTCTCAGGCGGATACCCGGGTAATTCTTGTAGGAAACCTACAAGTTGCGCGGTGGCTCTTCGGTGGGAACCGGTCGTTCGTCAACTCTGCGATCCCCGTAGGGTGGAGTCATGGTCACCAAACTCTCCTCCACGTCAGCCGCCGGCAGCCTCGCCCACAGTCCCGCGCTCGCCCGCGTTCGCGAGGCCGGCCTGGTCCTGGCCGGAACGCTCTCCCTGATCCTCATCGGCCAGATCACGATCCCCCTGCCCTTCACTCCCGTTCCGATCACCATGGGTACCTTCGCGGCCCTGGCTGTCGGTGCCGTGCTCGGCTCGCGCCGTGGCGCCCTGTCCGCGCTGCTCCTCGGTGCCCTGGCCGCTGTTGGGGCCCCGGTCCTGCACGGCTGGAAGGGCGGCGCCATCGTGACCTTCGGTTACGTCGTCGGATACGTCCTCATCGCCCTCATCGCCGGACGCGCCGCCACCGTATGGTCGCGCCACTCCGGCTCCCTGGCATCTCGGGTCGCCACCGGCGTCGCCCTCATGCTGCTGGCCTCGGCCTCGGTCTATGTCCCGGGCCTCATCTGGCTGAAGGTCGCCACCGGCGCCAGCTGGAGCACTGCCCTGAGCCTGGGCCTGGTGCCCTTCATCGCGGGAGACATCCTGAAGTCCGTGGTCGCCACCGGCCTGCTCCCCGCGCGCAGCCGCCTTCGCTGACCGCCTGACGACGCGGGTCGGACCCTCCGTGTGCCCCGCCGGGCTCCACGCTCGGCGGGGCACACGGGCCTGAGGGCCCGCTTCGGGGTGGTCGGAGGGGGTTAGAGTGCCCGTATGAGTCAGCCCGAAAGGCGGGCCGTACCCGTCCTGTCCGTCATGGACATGGTCCCCGTCAGCGCCGGATGCAGCCGCACCGACGCTCTTACCGACATGATCGCCCTGGCTCGAGCCGCCGACGCCGCCGGCTATGAGCGCTACTGGTTGGCCGAGCACCACGGCTCCACCACCTACCTGTCCTCGGCGACCATCGTCCTCATGGGGCAGGTCCTGGCCGCCACCGAGCGCCTGGGTGTCGCCTCCGGCGGGATCATGCTGCCCAACCACGCCCCGCTCGTCATCGCCGAGCAGATCGGCACCCTGGCCACCCTCTACCCCGGCCGGGTCGATCTGGGACTGGGGCGGGCCCCGGGCACCGACCGGCGCACGGCCGCTGCACTGCGCCGGCGGGCCTCCGAACCGGGTCGTTTCGCCGAGGAGATCCTGGAGATCCTCGCCTACCTCGGTGACGAGCCCGTGCCGGAACGGGTCCCCGGCTCCCTCCTCCTGGGCGCCCCCGGCAATCCCGACGACGCCCTCCACGCCCCTGAGCCCGGCGGCCCCCGCGTGCGGGCCATCCCCGGGGAGGGCACCCGCCCGACCGTGTGGGTGCTCGGCTCCTCGGTCAACGGTGCCCGCGTGGCCGGCCGGCTCGGACTTCCCTTCGCCGTGGCCTCGCACTTCGCCCCGGTCCAGGCCGAGGCGGCGATCGCCACCTACCGCTCCGTCCTGGAGCCCCGTACCGACGACGCTCCCGGCCCTCAGTGCGCGCCGGACGTCCCCCGGGTCGCGGCCGCCGTCAACGTCATGGTGGCCCCCAGCCAGGAGGAGGCCCGCCTGCTGTTCAGCACCGCCATGGCCGCCGCCGCCCGCATCGTCGGCAACCGGCCCGGGCCGCTGGACCCGCCCAGCCAGGACCCCCAGGCCTGGCGCGCCTACGCGCCCGGCCGGGAGGACGCCGTCGAGGCGGCCATGTCCCTGTCCTTCGTGGGCACGGCCGACGACGTCGCCACCCGCCTGCGTGAGCAGGCCGCCCGGTGGGACCTCGACGAGATCCTCGTGGTCACCTACGCCCACGACCCGGCCCTGCGGCGCCGCTCCTACGAGCTGCTCGCCCAGGCCTGGAACGCCTGAATGCGCTGGTATCTCACGGTTTGACTCCCGTGCTACGTGACGGTCCTGTTTCCTCGGTGGACGTACTATCCCCGCCTGTGGGCGGCGCCTGAGCTCCTCAGCGTGCCGAAACCCTCTGATCCAGTGACGAATCCTCGTCGGTTCCATGCCCCATGGAGGTCGCATGAACAACGCCCTGACAGTGTCGCGCCGTGGCTTCGGGCTCGGCGCGGCCGCCTTCGGCCTGCTCCTGGTCTCAGGATGCTCGCGCGGATCGAGCTCGGAAGGAGGCGGTCTGGGCAGCGGCAGTGGCAAGCTGACCCTGGCCTACAACTCCGACGGCCCCCACAAGACCTGGGCCGAGGCCGTGTGCCACTCGGTGTCCAACGTCCTGGGCATCACCATGGAGCCCCTGCCGGTGGCCCAGTTCTCCGAGATGCGCTCGGCCATCACCAAGCACACCCTCCTGGGCGCCTTCCGCTCCGGATGGTCGGCCGACTACCCCTCGCTGGAGAACTTTCTCAACGCCACCTTCCAGACCGGCGCCAGCGCCAACGACGCCCAGTACTCCTCGAAGACCTTCGATGACCTCCTGGCTCAGGCGGCGGCCGCCACTGACCCCCAGACCGCCTACAGCTATTTCCGCCAGGCCCAGTCCCAGCTCTTCACCGACCTGCCCGGCATCCCGCTGTGGTACCAGAACGGCTTCGGCGGCTACTCCCGCAACGCCTCCAACGTCGACTTCAACTGGACCGCCACCCCGGTCTACGAGGAGGCCCGCTCCAGCGCCAACGGCGGCGTCATCCTGGCCAATCTCTCTGAGCCGCAGAACTCGCTGCTGCCCACCAACACCAACGAGGCCAATGGTGGGCGCGTCCTCGACCTGGTCTTCGCCGGCCTGATCCGCTACGACAAGGACGGCAAGGTCATCAACGAGGTGGCCTCCTCCATTGAGACCACGGACAATCAGCACTTCACGATCACCCTCAAGCCGGGCTGGACCTTCTCCGACGGCAGCCCGGTGACCGCCGACTCCTTCATCAAGGCCTGGAAGTTCGGCGCCCTGCTGTCCAATGCCCAGCTCGGCTCCTCCTTCTTCGAGAGGATCAAGGGCTTCTCCTACGACGAGGACTCCGAGCTGACCGGGTTGACCAAGGTCGATGACCTCACCTTCACCGTCGAGCTGAACGCTCCGGCGTCGGACTTCAAGATCAGCCTGGGGCACTACGCCTACTACCCGATGCCGGAATCCGCCTTCAAGGATCCCAAGGCATACGGCGCCAAGCCCGTGGGCAACGGCCCCTACCGCTTCGTCTCCTGGGACCACGACAGCCGAATCGTCCTGGAGCCCAACCCCGCCTACGCCGGCGGGCGCACCGTGGCGAACAAGGGCATCACCTTCAAGCTGTACACGAGCCTGGACTCGGTCTACAACGACCTGCTCGCCGATGCCATCGACATCGCCGACGGAGTCCCCGACTCCTTCCTGCCCATCTTCCAGAAGCAGCTGGGTGAGCGCGCCATCAACAAGCCGGCCGCCTTCTTCCAGGGGATCGCCATCGACGTCACCCACGAGCACTGGAAGATGGACGAGGAGGGGCGCGCCCGCCGCGCCGCCATCTGCCGGGCCATCGACCGCAAGCTCATCTGCGACAAGCTCTACTACGGCACCCGCACGCCCGCCAAGGACTTCACCGCCCCCACCGTTGTGGGCTGGACGGCAGATGTCCCGGGCAACGAGGTCCTCACCTACGACCCGGACGAGGCCAGACGCCTGTGGGCGCGGGCCGAGGCCATCTCCAAGTTCTGAGGGAGGAAGAAGGAGACATGCTTCGCTACGTCGCACGCAGGCTGCTGCAGATGGTCCCGGTGTTCTTCGGTGCCACGCTGCTCATCTACGCCATGGTCTTCGCCCTGCCGGGCGACCCGATCGCCGCGCTCGGGGGCCAGCGCTCGCTCAGCCCCGAGGTGATCGACCAGATCAAGGCCAGCTACCACCTCGACAAGCCCTTCATCGTCCAGTACCTGCTCTATCTCAAGGGACTGTTCACCCTGGATCTGGGCCAGTCGCTGCGGGGAACCGAGTCCGTCCTCGACGTGCTGGTGCGGGCCTACCCGATCACCATCAAGCTCTCCCTCATGGCCCTGGCCTTCGAGGCCATCGCGGGCATCGGCTTCGGCCTCATCGCCGGAGTGAGGAAGGGCGGCTGGTTCGACGCCACCGTCCTGGTGCTCTCCCTGGTGGTCATCGCCGTGCCCACCTTCGTCATCGGCTTCGTTCTGCAGTTCATCGTCGGGGTCCGCCTGGGGTGGCTACCGGTCACCGCCGGCGAGAGCCCCGGCTTCACCGAGCTCCTCATGCCCGCGGTCGTGCTGGGCGCCGTCTCCTTCGCCTACGTGCTGCGCCTGACCCGCACCGAGGTGGCCGAGAACCTCACCGCCGACCACGTGCGCACCGCCCGGGCCAAGGGCCTGAGCGGGGCCCGCGTCATGATCGTCCACGTCCTGCGCAACTCCCTGGTCCCGGTCGTCACCTTCCTGGGCGCGGACCTGGGGGTCCTCATGGGAGGCGCCATCGTCACCGAGGGCATCTTCAACATCAAGGGCGTGGGAGGCACCCTCTACTCCGCCATCATCCGCGGTGACGGCCCCATGGTCGTGTCCTTCACGACCGTGCTCGTGCTCGTCTTCATCGTCTCCAACCTCCTGGTGGACCTGCTCTACGCCGCCCTGGACCCGAGGATCCGCTATGCCTGAGAACACCGAGAACCCCGAGAACCCCGAGAACCTCGAGAACACTGTGTCTGCCACGCCCTCGCCTGCCGTCCGCCCGGGCCAGGAGCGCTTCGTCATCGCCGACGACGAGATCGGCCTGGGTGCCGTCGACGCCGTCGCCGACGAGTCCGCCCCGGCCTCCGTCTGGGTCGACGCCTGGAGGCAGCTGCGCCGTCGACCCATCTTCTGGGTAGCCTCGGTGCTCATCGCCGTGGCCGTGGCCTTCTCCCTGGTCCCCGGGCTCATCGCCCCGCGCGACCCCGGCTACTGCACGCTGGTCAACTCCTACCAGGGGCCCTCCTGGGGCCACCCCTTCGGATTCGACATCCAGGGCTGCGACATCTTCGCCCGCACCGTCCACGGCGCCCGAGCCTCAGTGAGCGTGGGCATCTTCACCACCCTCGTCGTGGTTCTCGTCGGCTCGGCCGTCGGGGCCCTGGCCGGGTTCTTCGGTGGCTTCTTCGACGCGCTGCTCTCACGCGTCACCGACATCTTCTTCGCCGTGCCCTTCGTCCTGGCGGCCATCGTCGTCATGCAGATGTTCCGCAACGACCGCTCGATCCTCACCGTCATCCTGGTCCTGGCCCTGTTCGGCTGGCCCCAGATCGCCCGCATCACGCGAGGCTCGGTGATGAGCGTCAAGAACGAGGACTACGTGACCGCCTCGCGGGCGCTGGGCTCGGGACGCATGGCCATGCTGCTGCGCCACGTCATGCCCAACGCCGCCGCTCCCATCATCGTGACCGCCACCGTCGAGCTCGGCGTCTTCATCGTCTCGGAGGCCACCTTGAGCTTCCTGGGCATCGGCCTGCCCTCCTCGGTCGTCTCCTGGGGCGCGGACATCGCGGCCGCCAAGGACGCCCTCAACAGCCACCCCAGCGTCCTGCTCTTCCCTGCCGGCGCACTGGCCCTGACCGTGCTCGGCTTCATCATGCTCGGCGACGTCGTCCGCGACGCCCTGGACCCGAAGGCCCGCAAGTGACACCCTCCAACGCATCCACCGCCACCGCCTCAGGCGCCTCCGACAAGACCTTCGCCCCCGCGGCCTCCTGGAAGGCCGAGAGCGACCCCCTCCTGGAGATCAGCGACCTGGAGGTCGCCTTCCGCTCCTCGACCGGGCTCGTCCCGGCCGTGCGCAAGGCGAACCTGACCCTCTACCCCGGCCAGTCCGTGGCCATCGTGGGGGAATCGGGCTCGGGCAAGTCCACCCTGGCCCACGCCGTCATCGGGCTGCTGCCCGGAACCGGTCGGGTCACCGGCGGCACGATCCGCTTCCAGGGTCGCGACATCACCCACCTGGGCACCCAGGAGCTCACCGCCCTGCGCGGCTCCTCCATCGGCCTGGTGCCCCAGGACCCCATGTCCAACCTCAACCCGGTGTGGTCCATCGGCTTCCAGGTCAAGGAGGCGCTGCGGGCCAACGGCCTGGCCGGCGTCGCCGACGACCGCCTCGCCCACCTCATGGCAGAACATGCCGAACATGCCGAGCACACTGGGCACGCCCAGAAGGCGGCCACCTCGGCCGGCGGGCGCATCGACGTCGACGAGCAGGTGGCCCTCCTGCTGGAGCAGGCCGGCCTGCCCGAGGCCTCCCGGCGGGCCAAGCAGTACCCCCACGAGTTCTCCGGCGGCATGCGCCAGCGCGCCCTCATCGCCATTGGCCTGGCCGCCCGCCCCGACCTGCTCATCGCCGATGAGCCCACCAGCGCCCTGGACGTCACCGTCCAGCGACGCATCCTCGACCACCTCCAGACCCTCGTGCGCGAGCTGGGCACCGCGATGCTCTTCATCACCCACGACCTGGGGCTGGCCGCCGAGAGGGCCGAGCACATCGTCGTCATGCACCGCGGCCGGGTCGTCGAGTCCGGACCCAGCCTCGAGGTGCTCCAGGACCCCCGTCACCCCTACACCCAGCGGCTGGTCAAGGCCGCCCCCTCCCTGGCCTCCCGGCGCATCGAGTCCGCCCACGCCCGCGGCATCCAGGTCACCGACGATGAGCTCCTGGGCGCCAGCCTGGGATCGAGCGCCACCGAGGAGATCCTGCGCGTGGAGCACCTCACCAAGGTCTTCGAGGTGCGCGGCGCCAAGGGCAAGGACAAGACCCTCACCGCCGTCGACGACGTCAGCTTCGGTATCCGCAAGGGCACGACGACGGCGCTCGTGGGCGAGTCCGGCTCGGGCAAGTCCACGGTCGCCAACATCATCTTGAACCTCATCGACCCCACCTCCGGCAAGGTGTTCCACGATGGGGTGGACCTGTCCACCCTGGGTCCCAAGGAGCTCTTCGCCCTGCGGCGCATCATGCAGCCGGTCTTCCAGAACCCCTACGGTTCCCTGGACCCGATGTACTCGATCTTCCGCGTCGTCGAGGAACCGCTGCGGGTCCACGGGATCGGCACCGCCAAGGAGCGCGAGGCGCGCGTCGCCGAGCTGCTCGACATGGTCTCCCTGCCGCGCTCGGTCATGCGCCGCTATCCCCACGAGCTCTCCGGCGGTCAGCGCCAGCGCGTCGCCATCGCCCGCGCCCTGGCCCTCAAGCCGCAGATCGTCGTTCTCGACGAGGCGGTCTCCGCCCTGGACGTGCTGGTCCAGGCCCAGATCCTGCGCCTGCTGTCCGACCTGCAGTCCGAGCTGGAGCTGACCTACCTGTTCATCACCCACGACCTGGCCGTCGTGCGCCAGATCGCCGACGACGTCGTCGTCATGGAGCACGGGCGCGTCGTGGAGTCCGGGGCCGCCGACGAGCTCTTCGCCAACCCGCGCCAGGACTACACCCGCGAGCTCATCCGGGCCGTCCCCGGAGCCGGCATCGACCTCTACGGCGATGAGGCACCCTCCGGGTCCGAGAGCTGAGGATGGACATCTGACGACGCGGCGGTGGACTTTCAATCCACCGCCGCGTTTCATTTCCCCTCGAATATCGACCAGTTGGGCATTTCCTGAATGCTGGAAATGTATCCATTGAGTTTCGCTCGGCAGGTATTGTGACCCTGTTCATTTGTTCGTACACGGTGTCACCTTCACGGCTGTCAGGTGCTCGTGCCACGGGCTGGTGTTCCATGCACCGGTGGGTTGTCCGAAGGAGGAGAACGCATGCTCCCGTACCTGGCGCGCCGGATCGCGAACTACGCGGTCCTGCTGTTCATCGCCACGTCGTTGGCCTATCTGCTGGCCTCGGCCTCCCTGGATCCCTCGGCCCTGTGGAACCGTCAGGATCCCTCCCTCAACTGGGACGCCATTCACGCCAACCTCGTGAAGTACAACATCAGTCACGACCTGCCCGTGTGGGACCGCTACGTCACCTGGCTGCGCAACGTGCTCTTCCACTGGGACTGGGGGCGCACCCCCAAGGGTGAGCTCATCAACACCCTCATCGGCACTAAGATCTTCGTCTCGGTGCGGCTGGTCTTCCTGGGGGCCGCCATCGGCATGGTCGGGGGAGTGGCCCTGGGGGCCTGGACCGCCACGCGCCAGTATCGCTTCTCCGACCGCGCGATCTCCCTGATCTCCATGATTATCATCTCCACCCCCGCCATGGTCATCGCGATCCTCCTGCAGGTCCTGGCCGTCCAGATCAACCGCAGCTCCGGCTTCCAGATCTTCGAGTTCACCGGTGAGGGGGAGGGCGCCCTCGGTCGCCTCCAGCACCTGCTGCTTCCCACCCTGTCGATGTCGCTGGGCGGTATCGCCTCCTACTCCCGCTTTCAGCGCAACCTCATGCTCGACACCCTGGGCGCCGACTACGTGCGCACCGCCCGCGCCAAGGGCCTCATCAAGCGCAAGGCGCTGACCCGCCACGCGCTGCGCACCGCGCTCATCCCCATGGCCACCTACTTCGCCTTCGCCCTGGCCACCCTGTTCACCGGTGCTGCCATCACCGAGCGGGTCTACGGCTGGCACGGCATGGGCGAGTACTCCATCAGCGCGATCTCCGGTATGGACATCAACGGAGTGACGGCCGTGGTCGCCTTCTCCGGGCTGTGCACCCTCACCGGCGCGCTCCTGTCCGATGTCTTCGTGGCGATCGTCGACCCGAGAGTGAGGGTGAGCTGACCCATGGCGCGCAATGCTGAACCCAACGGGATGGCCTCCATCGGCAAGCAGATGACAGTGGGCGGCTACGCCGCCGTCGAGCAGGGCGGGGAGGCCCCGCTGAGCCCCGAGGACCTGGGCGACATCACCAAGGAGACCCCCAGGGACTCCCGGCGTCTGACCCGCAGGCAGATCATCACCCGGCGCTTCTGGCGCAACAAGGGGGCCGTCGTCGGCGCGATCGGCTTCCTGCTCATGGTGCTCTTCGCGCTCCTCGGTGACGCCGCGACCCACTGGACCTTCACCGACGTCGACTCCTCCGCCTTCCTGCAGGCCCCCAGTGCCGATCACTGGTTCGGCACCACCCAGGGCGGCCGCGACGTCTACGCGATGGTCGTGGAGGGCACCCGCAAGTCCATGATGATCGGCGTCTTCGTCGCCCTGCTCCAGACGGGCATCGCCGCCGTCATCGGGGCCTCGGCCGCCTACTTCGGCGGCTGGTGGGAGAAGATCGCCCTGTGGGCCACCGACCTGCTCCTGGTGGTGCCCTCCTTCCTCATCATCGCGATCCTCTCCCAGCGGGCCGGAGCCGCCAAGGGCTCCATCGCGCTGTTCATCATCCTGCTGGCCGGCTTCGGGTGGATGCTCACGGCCCGCGTGGTGCGCTCCCTGACGCTGAGCGTGAAGAACCTGGAGTACGTCAATGCCGCCCGCTTCATGAACGTGCCCAGTCCCGTCATCATCGCCCGGCACATCCTGCCCAACATCGCCTCCCTGCTCATCGTGGACGCCACCATCAACGTGGCTTACGCCGTCATCAGCGAGACGACGCTGTCCTACTTCGGTTTCGGGGTCCAGTCGCCCAACACGTCCCTGGGCACCCTCATCGCCGAGGGGCAGCGCTCCGCGACCACCTACCCCTGGATCTTCCTGGCCCCGGCCGCCGTGCTCGTCCTCATGCTCCTGTGCGTCAACGTCATGGGTGACGGTCTGCGCGATGCCATCGATCCCTCGTCCAAGTCAGGAGGCAAGGCATGACCCCCACGAGCAGCACCCGCACGTCCGCCGAGGCCACGAAGAGTGCCGCGGCCGTGCCCGCCGTCGATGCCCGCAGAGGCGACGACGCGCTGCCGGACCCCGCCAGCACGGCTCCGCTGCTGGAGGTCACCGACCTGCAGGTCTCCTTCCCCTCCGAGGACGGGCGCGTCAACGCCGTGCGCGGAGTCAACCTGTCCGTCGCCCGCGGTGAGGTGCTGGCCCTGGTCGGTGAGTCCGGCTCGGGCAAGTCCGTTACCTCGACGGCGGTCATGGGACTGCTCGACGAGTCCGCCGAGGTCACCGGCTCGGTGCGCCTCCACGGCACCGAGCTGCTGGGGCGGCCCGACGGCTACATGTCCCGCATCCGCGGCTCCCAGGTCGCCATGGTCTTCCAGGACCCGCTCAGCGCCCTGACCCCCGTGTACACGGTGGGCGCCCAGATCGTCGAGGCCCTGCGGATCCACCAGCCCGGCATGAGCGAGGCGGACGCCCACAAGCGCGCCGTCGAGCTGCTCGACCTGGTGGGCATCCCCAACCCGCAGGTGCGCGCCAAGGCCTACCCCCACGAGTTCTCCGGTGGTATGCGCCAGCGGGCCGTCATCGCCATCGCGATCGCCAACGACCCCGATCTCATCATCGCCGACGAGCCCACCACGGCCCTTGACGTCACCATCCAGGCCCAGATCCTTGACGTGCTGCGTACCGCCCAGAAGGAGACCGGTGCCGGCGTCATCATGATTACCCACGACCTGGGGGTCGTGGCCGGCATGGCGGACCGGGTGGCCGTCATGTACGCCGGGCGCATCGTGGAGACCGGCGACGTCGACGACATCTTCTACCGCTCGCGCATGCCTTACACGATCGGCCTGCTCGGCTCCCTGCCCCGTCTGGACGCGCGCAAGGACTCGGCCCTGGCCACCCTGGAGGGCAACCCGCCCTCCCTGCTCGAGCTGCCCCGAGGGTGCCCCTTCATCCCCCGCTGCCCCATGGCCCGGGCCGAGTGCGCTCAGGGAGAGCCGCAGCTCGCCCTCGTGGAGCGCGGCGGGACCGACGGCCAGGAGGCCGGCTCCGGCGCCCAGTACTCGGCCTGCCACCGCCGAGACGAGATCGAGCGGGACCAGCTCGACTACTCCCACATCTACCCCGTGCCGGCTCTCAAGACTCCCGAGACCATGAGCCTGCCGCACGCCGAGCGCCCCGAGGTCCTGCGCGTCACCGACCTCGTCAAGGAGTTCCCCCTCATGAAGGGCGCCGTCTTCAAAAGACGCGTGGGCACCGTTCACGCCGTCGACGGCGTCTCCTTCGACGTCCGCCGGGGCGAGACCCTGGCCCTGGTCGGCGAGTCCGGATGCGGCAAGACCACCACCCTCATGGAGGTCCTCTCCCTCCAGGCGCCCCAGGAGGGCACGATCGTGGTCCTGGGCAAGGACACGGCCGACCTGGGGCGGGCCCAGCGTCGCCAGGTGCGCCGCGACCTGCAGATCGTCTTCCAGGACCCCATGGCCTCCCTGGACCCGCGCCTGCCGATCTTCGACATCATCGCCGAGCCGCTGCGGGCCAACGGCTGGAAGAAGGCGGACATCGGGCCGCGCATCGAGGAGCTCATGGAGCTCGTCGGGCTCGAGCCCAGCCACGCCAACCGCTACCCGCGCAACTTCTCCGGCGGGCAGCGCCAGCGCATCGGCATCGCCCGCGCCCTGGCCCTCGAACCCAGCCTCCTGGTCCTCGATGAGCCGGTCTCCGCCCTGGACGTGTCCATCCAGGCCGGCGTCATCAACCTGCTCGACGAGCTGCGCGCCACCATGGGGCTGAGCTACCTCTTCGTGGCCCACGACCTGTCAGTGGTGCGGCACATCGCCGACCGCGTCGCCGTCATGTACTTGGGACGGATCGTGGAGATCGGCGACGTCGACACCATCTTCGAGGCCCCGGCCCACCCCTACACCCAGGCCCTGCTCTCGGCGATCCCCATCCCGGACCCGGCCAAGGAGCGCGGCCGCAGCCGCATCGTCCTGGAGGGCGACATGCCCAGCCCCGCCAACCCGCCCTCGGGTTGCCGCTTCCGCACCCGCTGCCCGAAGTTCGCCTCAGGACTCACCGACGACGAGCGATCGGCCTGCCTGGGAGCCATGCCGGAGTTCCGCTCCCAGGGTGAGGACCACGACGTCGCCTGCTACTACCCCGAGCGCACCGCGGTCTTCTGACGTCGCTCGCCCCCGAGTCCACCCATCACACTGTCCACCGATCCAGTCCACTGATCCTGCCCACCACCGCGCGCCGACGACGGCGCCCTTAGTGAACGGAGATTCCCATGAAGCTCAACCGTCGCATGTTCCTCGCCACGACGGCCTCCGCGGCCGTCCTGACCGCCTTGGCGGCCTGCGCCAAGAACGGCTCCGGCTCCTCGGGCTCCACCGCCGGCGTGCCCACCGCCGCCCCCGACGAGCTCCAGGACGGGGGCACGCTGCGCTTCGGCATCGGCTCGGCGCCGACGAACTGGAACGCCGCGACCGTGGACGGCAACGTCGTCGACACACGGCTGGTCATGAAGTTTGTCGCCCCCTACGTCGTCGACTGGGCCGAGGACGGCAAGGCGACGCCGAACCCCGACTTCCTCACCAAGCTCGAGGCAGCGGAGGCCGGTGGCAAGACCGTGGTCACCGTGGCCGTCAACGAGAAGGCCACCTGGGGCAACGGACGCAAGTGGGACTCCGAGGACATCAAGGCGTTCTTCGACCACGTCAAGGACCCCAGCTACTCCTGGGCCTCCGTCGAGGGAATCGACAAGGTCGAGAAGGTCGAGATCGTGGACAAGCAGACCGCCAAGGTCACCTTCAACTCGGTCTACCCCGACTGGTCCTACGCCCTGGCCGGTATCTCCCCCAAGGAGCTCATGGCCGATGCCAAGACCTTCAACGAGTCGATGGCCGGCGCCACCAAGTTCAACAACGACTACTTCGCCGGCCCCTTCAAGATCAAGAGCTACGACGAGTCCAAGCAGGTCATCACCCTGGAGCGCAACGACAAGTGGTGGGGCGCCGCCCCCAAGCTCGAGACCGTCACCCTGCACGTTCTGGACGACTCGGCCATGGGACAGGCCTTCGCCAACAAGGAGATCGACGTCCTGGACTACATCTTCTCCGCCGACGTCTACCAGCAGGCCAGCGGCCGTGACGACGCCGAGGTCCGCCAGAACACCGGCCTGCAGTGGCGCCACATCATGTTCAACGCCTCCTCCGGCCCCCTGGCGGACAAGGCCGTGCGCCAGGCCATCACCCGGGCCTGCGACCGCGAGGCCATCGCCGCCTCCGACCTGGCGGGCCTGCCCGTGGACGCCAAGAAGACCCTCATGGGCAACCGCTTCTTCCTGCCCGTCCAGGAGGGCTACCAGGACAACTCCACCAGCTGGGGACACGACGTCGAGGCCGCCAAGAAGCTGCTCGACGGCGCCGGCTGGGTGGCCGGCTCCGACGGCGTGCGCGCCAAGGACGGCACGAAGCTCGAGCTGGTGATGACCATCCCCTCCAACGCCCCGGTGGCCACCAACGAGGCCAACCTCCTTCAGAAGCAGCTGGGCGAGGTCGGCATCAAGCTCAGCGTCTCCACGGTCGAGATCGACAAGTACTTCCCGGAGTACATCAACAAGAAGAACTACGCGCTGACGGCCTTCACCACCGAGAACACCCAGTACCCCTTGTCCAACGTGGGCCAGTACTACGCCTCGACCAGCCAGTCCAACTACACCGGACTGTCCGTTCCCGAGGTCGACCAGCACGTCGCCAAGATCGGCTCGACCCCCGACGGCGCTGAGCGCAACAAGCTCGCCAACGATCTCGACAAGATTCTGTGGGAGAACGTCTTCAACATCCCGATCTACCAGCGCATGCAGCTGACCGCCGTGCCCAAGACGCTGCGCAACTTCGGCGCCCAGGGGCTGGCCTCCTTCCGGCCCGAGAGCATCGGCTACGTCAAGAGCTGAGCCGGTGCCCTCAACTGGAGCGGATGACGACGGACGCGAGTCGGTGCGGCATGATGCGCCCGTGCAAGAAGACGTGCCCACCACCGTGACCACCACTGTGCCTCCGGTCATGCCGACCGTCGTCATCCGCTCCCTGCCGGCCCGCCTGGGCACCGTCCTCATCGGCCTGGCCGCGGCAGGGATGTCCCTGACGATCGGCCTGGCCGACGGCGCCGCCCACGGGCTGCGCACCCTGGCCTGGGCGGGGCTGCTCACCTTTCTCACCTGGCTGCTGTGGTGGGCCCCGCAGATCACCCTGGCCCCGCGGGCCCTCACCATCCGCAACGCCTGGCGCACTCACGTGCTGGGCTGGGACGAGGTCGAGATGTGCCGCACCCGCTGGGGGCTGTCGGTCGTCACCCGTGACGACGTCGAGGTGCGGGCCTCGGCCGCTCCCCGCCGCGGCGGCATGGCCGAGTCCTTCCGGCGCCGCCAGGAGCTGCGCGAGCAGCAGGAGCGGCGCGACGGTCTGCGGGCCGCCGAGCCGGCCCCGGCGGTGCGCCCGGAGTACCTGGTGGGGGAGGGAACTCACCGCACCAACCTCGACACCGGTGACGCCGGGGCGCTCATTGAGGCCTACGCCGAGCAGGTGCGCAGCCGTCCCGCTCGGGCCGCGGACGAGACAGCGCCCGGCGCGGCCGCCGGCGTGACCAGCAGCCTCAACCGCCCGGTCGTCGCCGCCGCCGGACTGCTCGCCGTCGCGCTCGCGGCCGTGACCGTGCTGCTGTGACGTGACCTACCACTGCTCTGATGGACGGCGAGAGGGACGAGTGCGCGCTGGGAGTGCGGGGGAGAGGTAGTCGAATGAAGCTGATGGCGGAGGACTACGTCGTTGAGTTTCTTGTGTCGCGAGGCCTGTATGTTCTGGCGAACTCGGCAGTTCCCGTATTGCTGGCGATAGCTGTCGCATCGGAGGGTTACAGCGCCTCCGGTGTCGGGCTGGTTCTCGGCGTGGGGGCGCTGCCGGGCATCCTGGGTGCGTTGCTGGCTCCGCAGATGCTGGTCCACGTCAGCCCCAAGACCATGTTCGGCGGTGCGGCAGCTGCATGGATCGTCATCTGTGGCGGGATCGCGATGCTGAGTCGTGCCGGCTCGGTTGGCCTCGGCGTGTACGTCACTGTGTCGTTCGCCTTGGAATTTGTCGCATCGATCATGTATCCAACGATGGGGTCCTATGTCGCTGACCTCGTGCGGCCGGATCTGCTGGATCGGATGAATTCTGCCAGGGCAGTCGTCGCCGGCCTGTGCGCGGTCGCCGGCCCTGGAGCTATTGCGCTGGTGCAGTCATGGCGAGGTGTTTCAGATGCTTGGTGGCTGGTCTCCCTACTGATGCTCGTGTGCCTGCTCTCCCAGAGCCGCCTGCCAAAGGGGCGCAGAACAGGAGGTGCGGATCGCGTGGCCGCGCTGAAGCGGGGACTGCAGGCCGCTGCACGTTCCCGAGGTGTTCTCGTTGTGCTGGTCGCCTCCGGGGTGTGGCACTTTACTGTGTGGGGAAGTTACATGACGCTATTCCCCGTCGTGCTGCGCGATGAGTATCAGGCGTTATGGTTCATCGGTGTCAGCGAGTCCTTGTTTGCGGTCGGTGGAATCGTGGGGTCCTTGGTTCGTCTGCCATCCCGCTTGTCGCGCCCAGTGCTCTGCCTGATTGCGCTTCTCAGCTTCGTTCCGGTTCCGGTCAGCGTGGTGCTCGGTGCGCCTCTATGGCTGGTCGCGGTGTCCCTCTTCGGGTCAAGTACGGTGATCGCGTCAACGAGTGTGGCTTGGGAGACGTTTCTTCAGTCTCGAGTCGAGCGTGACGCACTGCCTTCTGTGTTCGCCTTGGACTACCTCGCCGGGGATGGCGTCGCGCCGCTTGGCTATGTGGCTGTTCCTGCCCTTGCGGTGTGGCTGGGGCAGGATGCGGGTGTACTGATGACCGCTGGGGTATGCGTCGTGGTGCTGCTGGGGTGCCTGTGGGCGTATGCCGTTTCTCCGGAGGTGGAGGACGTCGAATCGGCTGCGGAGTGATCGGCAGCAGGTGGCTCGCAGTTCCGCAAGGCGGTTGATGCTGCCGGCGCCTGAATGGTCGAGGTGAGGGGCGGCACATGCCGGGTGTTGGCCCGGCCATGGCAGGTCGCGACCGGCGTCCTCTAGTCTTTCCCTGTTTCGTGCCCTGTGGTCGGTGCCTGAGCGGTGCCTGACCCGCGGCGTCCTCCCACCGGAAGAAGTGCCCCCTATGAGCGTGCGCCAGGATCTGCGCAACGTCGCCATTGTCGCCCACGTCGACCACGGCAAGACCACTCTTGTCGACGCCATGCTCTGGGAGGCGGGGGCCTTCGGGGCCCGGGCCACCGAGGAGACCACCGGTGAGCGCGTCATGGACTCCGGCGAGCTGGAGCGTGAGAAGGGCATCACGATCCTCGCCAAGAACACGGCGGTCCACTACTCGGGCCCCTCCGCCGCGGATGCCGGATGCCCCGAGGGCATCGTCATCAACGTCATCGACACCCCCGGTCACGCCGACTTCGGCGGTGAGGTCGAGCGCGGGCTGTCCATGGTCGACGGCGTCGTCCTCCTTGTCGACGCCTCCGAGGGGCCCCTGCCCCAGACCCGCTTCGTGCTGCGCAAGGCCCTGGCAGCGAACCTGCCGGTCATCCTCGTGGTCAACAAGGTGGACCGCCCCGACTCCCGGCTCGACGAGGTCGTCGGAGAGTCCACCGACCTGCTGCTGTCCCTGGCCAGCGACCTGGCCGACGAGCACCCCGACATCGACCTCGACGCCGTCCTGGACGTGCCCGTCATCTACGCCTCCGCCAAGGCCCGCCGCGCCGACACCGAGGCCCCGGCCGACGGCGAGCTGCTGGCCAACGACAACCTCGAGCCGCTCTTCCGCACCATCATCGAGCGGATCCCCGGCCCCTCCTACGAGGAGGGCGCCCCCCTGCAGGCCCACGTCACCAACCTGGACGCCTCACCCTTCCTGGGCCGCCTGGCGCTGCTGCGCATCCACAACGGCACCCTGCGCAAGGGGCAGACGGTGGCCTGGGCCCGCCACGACGGCTCGCTGGCCTCCGCCCGCGTCTCCGAGCTCCTCGTCACCGAGGGGCTGGACCGCAAGCCCGCCGAAGAGGCGCACGCCGGCGACATCGTCGCCGTCGCCGGGATCGAGGACATCACCATCGGCGAGTCCCTTGTGGACCCTGAGGACCCCCGCCCCCTGCCGCTCATCACCGTGGACGACCCGGCCATCGCCATGACCATCGGCATTAACACCTCCCCGATGGCCGGGCGCACCAAGGGCGCGAAGGTCACCGCCCGCCAGGTCAAGGACCGCCTGGACCGCGAGCTCATCGGCAACGTATCCCTGCGGGTCCTGCCCACCACCCGGCCCGACGCCTGGGAGGTCCAGGGGCGCGGCGAGCTGGCGCTGGCGATCCTCGTGGAGCAGATGCGCCGTGAGGGATTCGAGCTGACCGTCGGCAAGCCCCAGGTGGTCACCCGCACCATCGACGGCAAGCGCCACGAGCCCATCGAGCGCATGACCATCGACGTCCCCGAGGAGTACCTGGGCGCCGTCACTCAGCTCATGGCCGCCCGCAAGGGCCAGATGGAGACCATGACCAACCACGGCACCGGCTGGATCCGCATGGAGTTCCTCGTGCCGGCCCGCGGCCTCATCGGCTTCCGCACCCAGTTCCTCACCGAGACCCGTGGCACCGGCATCGCCTCCTCCATCGCCGAGGGCTACGCCCCCTGGGCCGGGAAGATCGTCTCGCGCACCACCGGCTCCCTCGTCTCCGACCGCGCCGGGGCCGTGACCGCTTACGCGCTCATCCGCCTGCAGGACCGCGGCAGCTTCTTCGTCGAGCCCACCCAGGAGACCTACGAGGGGCAGGTCGTGGGGGAGAACCCCCGCGGCGAGGACATGGACGTCAACGTGGTCCGTGAGAAGCAGCAGACCAACATGCGCTCCTCGACCGCGGACACCTTCGAGGCCCTTGTGCCGCCGCGCCGCCTCACCCTGGAGGAGGCCCTCGAGTTCGCCGCCGACGACGAGTGCGTCGAGGTCACCCCGGAGGCCGTGCGCATCCGCAAGGTCATCCTCAACTCCCAGGAGCGTTTCCGCGAGAACGCCCGCCGTCGTCGTGCCGAGGCCTGAGAGGAACCGCCGCCCATGAGCCAGTCCGTCAACCGCGGGGAGAAGCCTGCCGCCCCCGAGGCCGCAGCCGACGCCGTCGAGTCCGTTGAGGCTGCTGCGCCGGCCGAGTCCGTTGAGCAGGCCGAGGATGCTGCGGCGGTCGAGGAGTCTGAGGAGACTCTGGCCGCCGAGCGGCCTGAGGGGCGGACGGCCGAGGATGACTCCGCCGAGGGCGGGGACGCCGATGACACCCCGACCCTCAACCTCGATGAGGAGTCCCAGGACGATCCGGATGAGGAGCCCGGCGCTGAGGCCCGTGAGGCGCAGGAGACCGCTGCTGAGGCTGTCGAGGCCGTGAAGCCCGCTCAGGTGGCCGAGCCGGCCGAGTCCATCGAGCAGGCCGAGGAGGTTCCGGCCGTCGAGCGGCCCGAGGATGGGACGGCCGAGGGCGACTCCGCTGAGGGCGGGGACGCCGATGGCACCCCGACTCTCAACCTTGACGACGAGTCCCAGGACGAGGAGGCTGAGTCTGCCGAACCGGTTGAGGCGGCTGAGGAGCCCGGCGCCGAGGCCCAGGAGGGGGAGTCCGCCGGGACGGTCGAGGTCGTGAAGCCCGCGGAGGTGGCCGAGGCGGCCCAGCCTGCTGCGCCTGCCGAGTCCGCTGTGCCTGTTGAGCCGGCTGAGTCCGTCGAGCACTCCGAGGAGTCTGAGGCGGTTCCGGCCGTCGTCGAGCAGGCTGAGGAGAAGGCTCCCGCCACTGAAGCCGCCGAACCGGTGGCGACGCCGGCATCGATGCGCGTCGTCGACGAGGCCACCACCCCTGCTGAGGCCTTCTCGCCCTATGAGTCGGCCGGCGCCGATGCGTCTGCCGAGACCCGGCGGGGCACCGCGTGGAGCCCCGATTCCGGCGACATGCCGCCGTCGATCGTGCCGAAGAGCCTGTCCGGGGCGTCGCCCTCGGCGCCCGAGCAGTCCACACCCGCCGTCGACGCCGCCCGAGCCGCTGAGCCCACCGAGGGCGATGCCGATCCGGTGGGGGACAACGCCGCCCCCGCAGCCGTCCCCGAGACTCTGGCCGCGGCCGCGACGACGCACAAGCCCGCCAAGGCCCAGAACGTCGCGAAGAAGACCAACAGCGCAGCAGTCGGGTCGGGCTCCTCGCGCCGTCGGCGCCTCATCCCCGCTGCCTGCGCCGCCGGGGCTGCGGCCCTGCTGCTGGCCTGGGGCGGCATCGCCTGGTGGACCACCCAGCACATTGCCTCTGGCACCACCGTCTCCGGCGTCGATGTTTCCGGCCTGAGCCCCAAGAAGGCCCACGAGCGTATCGGCAAGGGAGTCGGCGACCAGCTCGCCCAGCCCGTCACCCTCACCGTCGGGCAGGGAAGCTCCGAGCTCGTGCCCGCCAAGTCGGGAATCTCGGTCGACACCGACGCCTCGGTCAAGAAGCTCACCGGATTCACCCTCAACCCCCTCACCCTGGCCCAGCGCCTCGGTGGTCAGCACACTGACGCCGTCATCCGGGTCGATTCCACCGCGCTGCGCGGCGCCCTGGAGGACCGGGTCGACACGATGGCCAATGGTGCGGTCTCGGCGACCGTGACCCTGGATGGCACCAAGCCGGTCACCACGCCCGCGAGCAACGGCATCGGACTCGACGTCGAGGCCTCTCTCAAGCGGATCGGCGGCACCTGGCCCCTGGGGAAGAAGACTCTGGCCATGGCCGAGGGCACCGCGACCCCCGCCATCACCGACGAGGAGGCCTCCGCGTTCGTTGACGGCACCCTCACGCCGCTGCTCTCCAGCGGACTGACCGTGAACACGGCCGGAGCCGGCGCGCAGAGCAAGAACCCTGGCGCGGCCGCGGCCTTCTCACCGCAGGACACCGCTGAGATGCTGAAGATCTCCTCCGAGGGCGGCACCTTGAGCGCCACCTTCGACCCGACCGCGCTGCGCGACGCCATCGTCGCCAGAGTCGGCCAGGTCGAGACCCCCGCCCAGAACGCCACCTGGAAGATCGACGGCTCCGCCACCGGCGCCCCCGGGGCGCGTCCCCAGTACGTCCCCGCCGCTCAGGGGAAGACCATCGACACCGCCGCCCTGTCCGCGAGCCTGCTCAAGGCCGGCACCTCCGCCACCGACGTCGCCGGCCGGACCGTGACCCTGCCGATGGTCGTGTCCGAGCCGACGGTGAAGACGCCGCAGAACGAGTGGGGCATCAGCGAGGCGATCGGCGAGTTCGCCACCCCGTACAACGCCGGGGACGCGCCGCGCACCCAGAACCTCACCCGCGGGGCCGAGCTCGTCAACGGCACCGTCGTCAAGCCCGGCGAGGTCTTCTCCCTGGAGAAGACCCTCGGCGAGGTCGACTACGAGCATGGCTTCGCCGATGCCGGAGTCATCTCCAACGGGCAGCACGTCGACTCCCTGGGCGGCGGGCTGAGCCAGGTGGCCACCACCGTCTTCAACGCCGGCTTTGAGGCCGGTATGGACGACACCGAGCACCATGCCCACCAGTACTACTTCGACCGCTACCCGGCCGGACGCGAGGCCACCTTGTGGACCGGCAAGCTCGACGTGAAGTTCACGAACTCCACGTCCCACGCGGTGTTGGTCCAGGCCTGGCTGGACGGCGAGCAGATCCATGTGCGGATGTGGTCCACGAAGTACTACGACGTGTCGATCACCTCCTCGGACCGGTTCAACTTCCGCCCGGTGTCCACCGAGCGCAAGTCCGGCCCCGGCTGCGAGCCCTACTCGGGTGGCAACCCCGGCTTCGACATCACCGTCACCCGCACCCGCAAGCACGACGGCAAGGCCCTGCCCGACGACGTGCTCACCACCCAGTACGCCGCCGACAACGACATCGTCTGCTCCTGAGACGGGGCGCCCCGGCAGCCTGGAGCCCTGCCGGGGTGCAGCGCCGGTGCGGGGTTGATGTCAGCGCCATGGACACTGAGGCCTTTCTCGGCGCTCCGACGTCGGTGTTACCTGTGACATTCGCGCCGCGGCAGTGACGTAATCGAGGTGTGGCAACCCTGAGTTTTCGGCGTGCTGACGGCCACTCTTTCACCTCTTGGGCCGACGGGCGCCGGGGGACCATACTTGGCCCGACCCCGCTCACCCGCGCGGGAGGATTCCCCTGAGAAGAAAGGACACTGCTGCCATGACGTACGTCATTGCCCAGCCCTGCGTCGACGTCAAGGACCGCGCCTGCGTCGACGAGTGTCCCGTCGACTGCATCTACGAGGGTGAACGCAGCCTCTACATCAACGCCGACGAGTGCGTCGACTGCGGCGCCTGCGAGCCCGTCTGCCCCACCGAGGCGATCTTCTACGAGGACGATGTTCCCGAGGAGTGGGAGGACTACACCCGCGCCAACATCGACTTCTTCGAGCTCAAGGGACTCGGCTCGCCCGGCGGCGCCCAGAGGACCGGCGCGCTGGACTACGACGACCCCATGATCGCCGCCCTGCCCCCGCAGAACGAGGAGTGGAAAGAGGCCAACGGCTACTGAGCCTGGCGGGCCGGGGGTGGAGACGCCCCCGGCCCGTGAGGAAGAATCAGGGCCCGTGACCACCAGCGCGACACCTGAGACCCTCCCCAGCCTCCACCTGCCCCGCCGACTCGCCCTGCCCGACTTCCCCTGGGACTCGCTGACCCCCTACCGGGAGCGGGCCGCCCAGCACCCGGACGGCGTCGTCGACCTCGCGGTGGGCACGCCCGTCGACCCCACCCCTGAGATCGCCCGCAACGCCCTGTTCTCGGCAGCCAACGCCCCCGGCTACCCGACGGCGGTCGGCGCCCCCGTGGTGCGTGCCGCCATCACCGAGTGGATGGAGCGACGTCGGGGCGTAGCCGGCCTCGGTGATGACGAGGTCATCCCCACCATCGGCTCCAAGGAGTCCGTGGCCCTCCTGCCGCTGCACCTGGGGGTGCATCCCGGCGACCTCGTTCTGCACCCGCGTGCCGCCTACCCCACCTACGACGTCGGCGCCCGCCTCGTGGGGGCCACTCCCGTGCCCGTGGACACCGACGCCGACCCCGCCACCTGGGGCATCGCCGAGGACGCGCCCGTGGCCGTCGTCTGGCTCAACAGCCCCGGCAACCCCGACGGGCACGTCCTGAGCGTCGAACAGATGGCCCGGATCGTCGCCTGGGCCCGGGCGCGGGGCGCCGTCGTCATCTCCGACGAGTGCTACGCCGAGCTCGGCTGGGAGGGGCCGTGGGACACCCAGCCGATCCCGAGCCTCCTGGACCCCCGGGTCGGGGGAGCCGCGGGCCGAAGCGGCCTGCTCGCCCTGTACTCCCTTTCCAAGCAGTCCAACCTGGCCGGCTACCGGGCGGCCTTCCTCGCCGGCGACGCGCGGCTCGTGGGCGCTGTCACCGAGGTGCGCAAGCACACCGGCATGCTCATGCCGACTCCGGTGCAGGCGGCCCTCGTGGCCGCCCTCGGCGACGAGGCGCACATGGAGGTGCAGAAGGAGGTCTACCGGGAGCGCCGTGAGGTGCTCGTCGAGGCGACCGCTGCTGCCGGGCTCGTCAACGATCCGGCCTCCGTGGCCGGCCTGTACCTGTGGCTCCGGGGGCCCGAGTCGATGAGCGCCTACGAGCTCGTGGGGGCCTTCGCCGAGCTCGGAATCGTCGTGGCCCCCGGCGACTTCTACGGCGAGGCCGGGGCCGGGCGGGTGCGCATGAGCCTGACCGACACTGACGAGCGCGTGGCCGCCGCCGCCGCGCGCCTGCGCTCTCCCGAGGCCGCCGCCCTCTTCGCCGGCTGAGACCGGCCGGTCCCGGTCAGTCGACCTCGGGCCACTCGGAAGTGAGATAGGCCCCGACGGCGCGGTGTTGGAATCGGTAGGGCCTACCGCGCCGGATAATCCTGCGGGTCAGGTCGAGCCGCTGCGCGGTGGGGCCCGCGTCCGTGGCCCTCTTGTGGCCGAGCCGGTTAGCGATGTTCGTCAGAGAACGCTCCTCGGGTGCGAGCTCGGCCATTGCCTCGACGAACTCCCTCTCGCGTGGTGGGAGCCGGTCGAGGATGCGCTGCACATGCGAATCCGCCTCGTGGACCGCCTGCCTGCTCCATCCGGTACGGACGTGCTCGGCGGTGATGATGCTGTCAGTGCTGGCGTGCCAGGCGCACTGCCCGGCGAGCTGGAAAAGGAATGGCTCTCCGCAGGAGAGCTCGACGATGGCGCGTTGGGCGTCGGGCTCCATGAAGATCCGATCTGTGCCGCCGTCGGCCGTGGTGATGGGCCATCCCTGGCTGATGAAGGGGTGGAGTGCGGTCAGGAGGTCGTCGTCGTCGATGGTCTCCAGCGTGGTGGTTTGGAAGCGGCGCGCGAAGGTGGCACCGGATCGGGCTCCGGCCATGTCCGCGAACTCGGGCAGCCCGGTCAGGTAGACGGCGATAGGCAGCGCCGAGCCAACGCTCAGTCCGCCGGGAAGGGTCGTGGGCTCTTCGTGAGTGAGCGCGTCACCCAGGGCGATGAGCAGCTGGGAGCGCGCGTGCTCATCAGTGATGTTCTGGACCTCGTCGATGTGGATCATCACCACGGCATGGCGCTTGGTGGCCGCACGGCCGATCTCAATGAGCAGATCAGTCAGGGCGGAATACGGCTCGGGGCCGTCCTGGGCGCGCACGGACAGGGAGATGCCGGAGGCTGCCACGGACTCAACGCGGCGCAGGAGGTCGCCGATGCGCTGCTCCCTGGCTGCTGGCAGACCCGCCGTGTCGGCGAGGGTCAGCAGAGCCGAGGCGACTCGCTTGATGGGGTCGCTCCCCGACGGGATGCGCAGCTGCGGCGTGACCCAGTCGCCATCCTCCAAGGCCTCACTCGCGATCCGGCGCACCAACGCGGACTTTCCGGAGCCGGCTTCCCCCAGGATTGTGCGGCCGCGCTCGTGGATGCCGGCGGCGCGGCGCGGGCGAAGGGTGTCTCGCCAGTCGCTGAGGTGCTCGATGCGCCCCGCCCACACCAGAGGCACCGTGTCTGAGCCTGGGCTGAACGGCGAGTCAAGGGGAGTCCTCATGCTGATAAGTTTATCAACAAGCGACTGGCTTGATAAGTTTATCAAGCGCGGGTGGGCGTCCGGCTGCTGCCCCCGGCGGGCTGATCCGGGCTGATCGGCCGATCCGGTGGCCCGCGATGAGCCCATGAAACGACGCCGTGACGACGCACCCCGTACAGTGGACGCTGGGCCCGCCGGAACCCCGTGGGCCCAGGTCTCGCCGTCGCGATGCGTGCGGCCCCGAGCCCCCCAGGAGGCATGATGACGAGCACCCCCACCACCGCCGCGGCCGAGCAGCCCGAGCAGAGCCGGACCAGCGCCGTCGGCGGTCCTGGCCTGCTGGCCGTTGACGGCACCAACCTCGAGCTGCCGCGCACCCCGGCGACCGACGGCGCCGACGGCCTGGGCGTGTCCAAGCTGCTGGGCTCCACCGGCGTGGTGACGCTCGACCCGGGCTTCACCAACACGGCGTCGTGCACCTCGCAGATCACCTACATCGACGGCGCGGCCGGGATCCTGCGCTACCGCGGCTACCCGATCGAGGAGCTGGCCAAGTCCTCGACCTTCCTGGAGGTCGCCTACCTCCTCATCAACGGCGATCTGCCCGACCGCGAGTCCTTCGCGCGCATGGAGCGGCGCATCTCGCGCCACCGGCTCCTGCATGAGGACTTCCGCGGCTTCTTCACCTCCTTCCCCTCGTCGGGCCACCCGATGGCGATCCTCCAGGCCGGGATCGCGGGCCTGGCAACCTACTACGAGGACACCCTCGACCCGCACGACCCCTACGAGCGTGAGCTCGCCACCGTGCTGCTGCTGGCCAAGATGCCCACGATGATTAGCTACATCGCCCGGCGCGCCATCGGACTGCCGCTGCTCTACCCCGACCCGCAGCGCTCCTACGTCGAGGACTTCATCCGCCTGACCTTCGGCATGCCCTACCAGTCCTACGAGATCGACCCGGCCGTGGTGCGGGCCCTGGACATGCTGCTCATCCTGCACGCCGACCACGAGCAGAACTGCTCAACCTCCACGGTGCGCCTCGTGGGCTCGGCCGACGCCAACATGTACGCCTCCGTGGCCGCGGGCGTGGGCGCCCTGTCCGGGCCGCTGCACGGCGGCGCCAACGAGGCCGTCCTGCGGATGCTGGACACCATCCAGAGCTCGGGGATGAGCACGGCCGAGTTCGTCCGCAAGGTCAAGGACAAGGAGGACGGAGTGCGGCTCATGGGCTTCGGCCACCGGGTCTACAAGAACTACGACCCGCGCGCCGCCATCGTCAAGGAGACCGCCCACGACGTTCTGACCCGCCTGGGCTCCGACGACGGCGACCGCAAGCTCGAGATCGCCATGGAGCTGGAGGAGACGGCGCTGCGCGACGAGTACTTCGTCTCGCGCAGCCTCTACCCGAACGTCGACTTCTACACCGGCCTCATCTACCAGGCGATGGGCTTCCCCACGAAGATGTTCACGCCCCTGTTCGCCCTGGGGCGCCTGCCGGGCTGGATCGCCCAGTACCGCGAGATGATCGCCGATCCCGCCAAGCGCATCGGGCGGCCCCGACAGGTTTACGACGGCTCCACCGAGCGCCACTACGTGGCCATGCACCGCCGCAAGCACGACGACGGCCAGTACCCGGCCACCCGCGCCGGTGTCCCCAGCCTCGACCGCGTCACCAGGGTCTGAGTCACCAGAGTCTGAGCTTCACGGGCCACGCCGGTTGCCCAGGGCTGATTGTCTGTGGCCGGTTGTCTGGGGCCGGGCGATGCGGTTCGGGAACGTACATTCCCGACGAGGACTGCGTTCTCCCCCAAACCACTGAGGTCCGCCCGCAGTGGTTTGGGGGAGAAGTACGTCCCCGACGCAGAAGTACGTCGTCGATCAGGGCGTTGGGCCGTCCAGCGCGTCTCCTCGCCTACAGGCAGGCCAGGTTGATCTTGCTCATGCGCAGGAGCTTCTCGCGGGTGGCGGCGTCGGCCATGAGTTCGGCAATGTTGTGGGGGACGACCTGCCAGGAGACGCCCCAGCGGTCGACGCACCAGCCGCAGTGCTCGGCCTCGGGCACGGCCGACAGCCCCGCCCAGTAGCGGTCGATCTCCTCCTGGTCCCGGCAGGAGACGATCATGGAAACCCCGGGTGTGAAGGTGAAGTCGTGGAAGGCCCCCGAGTCCATGGCTGCCATCCAGGTGCCGCGCAGCGTGAAGTCGGTGAACATGACGGCCCCCGCCTCTATCGGCCCGCCCTCCCCGTAGCGACGCAGGGCCCCGCGGCGGGCGTCGTCGAACAGAGCGATCCAGGCCTCGGTGGCCTCCTCGGCGTTGGCGTGGTTGGTGCCGCCGAACATGAAGGAGGGCAGGATGAAGGGGCGCGGCTCGCCGGCCGGGTCGGTGAGCATGAGCTGCCAGGTCATGCCGAAGCGGTCGCGAACCCAGGCGTAGCGCGGCGAGAAGGGGTACTCGCCCAGCTCCGTGAGCACACCGCCGGCGGAGAGATGCTCATAGAGCTCATCGAGGTAGGCCCGGGCCTGCTCCTCGCCACCGAACAGGAGCGGATCGAAGTTCAGGATGCAGCTGATCGACGGGTTCGGGGCGTCCTGGTCGCCGCCGTTGATAAGCGAGAGCTGGAATCCGTGGATGCTGACCGTGGCCGCGTAGCCGGGCACCTGCTCGACGACGGAGCCCTCGCGGAAGACGTCGGCGTAGAACTGGGCTGCCTCATCGGCGTTGCCGTTGCACCGGATGGCGGGAGTGATGAGCTGGTCCATGTGAACACCGTAGCGTGACAAGTGTTGGGGTCGCTCCGGGAGAGGAACGGCCCCAACACTGTGATCGGCGAGCCGGGTCATGCCTGGGTATCACCGGCTACGAGGTGACCTTGCGGCGGTAGTGGAGAACTGCTGTGCCGGCGAGCAGCCCGAGGATCGCCAGGGCCGTCAACCTGCTCGCGTTGATCCCTGTGTTGGGGAGGGAGCGCTTTGAAGCAGTAGTTGTCGGAGCGGCCGTGGGCGCCTGGGTGGGTGCTGGTGCGACGGCAGGAGTGGGTGTCGAGCCTCCACTGGGCGCAGGAGTTGGCTGGGTGCTGGGAGTCCACTGCATTACGGAGCTCCGAGCCGTACCGGATCCACGTACTGTCACCGATTTGTGTATCCTGATCGGCTAGAATTTTATCTTCCATGAACGGAGCGAAGTCGGTACTGGTTTCGCTGGCACATGTCGGCGATTGTTTTCCACTTTCGATGACGGATGCTGGCTACCTCAGTGCGTTTCCATGTTACTGATTGATCTCCTCTCCGAGGCTGCTTGGACGGATCATTAGCGCGCTGAAGGTGCTCAGTAAGAATGCGGTGATGCCGATAGCGGTGAAGTTGCCGGTGAGAGTGAGCAGTGGGCCGCCGATAATCCCTGCCACCGTTGTACCGAGGTACATCACGGCGCTAGTGAGGGTGGAGATGGTGCCGCGCGCTGTGCTGTCAAGTTGCTGCAGGTGGAGCATGCGGACGCTGAGCATTGCGCCTCCGCAGGCGAAGAGGGGCAGGAATACCAACCCCACAACGATCGGAGGCGGAGATATGGCGAGCGTCAGATAGGCGATGCCCATCACTACGGCGCTCAGGTAGATGGCTTGGGTGGGGGTCATACGGCCGGTCAGTCGGACGCCGAAAAGGCTGCCGATCGTGTTACCGACCCCGCCGGCCAGGATGATGAGCGCCACGGTGACCTTCGACGTGCCCAGGCCGTCCTCCAACCAGGTCGGTGCGTATGTGAACACGGTGAAGAACGCCAGCGTGTACACGAGGTAGGACAGGAATCGTGTGATCGCCTGCGGCGCGTGGAGCAGGGTCAGGTATGGCACCTTCTTAGCTGCCGCGGTCGGGTGGATATCAGGGATCTGGTACCAGAGCGTGACTGTTAGCCCCAACGAACAGACCCCGATGATGGGGAAGACAATGCGCCAGTCTATGATTGCGAGGAGACTTCCGAGAGGGACCCCGACAACCTGAGCGATGGACAGTCCGGCGGTCGTATATCCCATGACGCGCAGAATGCGCTTCTGATCCGGGCCGACGAGGGCGGGAATCATCGCCCACACTTGCGGTGCAGCAATGGCCGCCGCACCGCCAGTGATGAAACGGAAGATGAACATCGTCCAGAATTCTGGGGAGACTGCGCAGGCGACTGTTGCCAATGCGAAAACCACCATCCCAAGCGTAAGGATGATCCGGCGGTTACCTCGGTCCGAGATTGGTCCGGACACCAGGCCGGTGAGCGCGTATCCGATCGCATAGATGCTGACCAGCCAGCCACTCTGCGTCGTCGACACGTCGAATGTCTTGGCCAGTGACGGCAGCAGTGGCGCGACGACGAAGGTGTCCGAACCGATCAGGAACATGACCGCGAACCCGAGTAGTGAAAGTTTTCTGCCCATACCGTCCTCCAGTCCGTAGAGAGCGCCTCAACGCTAAGCCTTGACAGTGCTGTCAATGTCAAGAGATGCTGGCGCGGTCCAGTAAGTTGATCGAAGAGGGGCGTATGCGCATCAACGAAGCTGCCCGGCATGCTGGGACCAGTCCACGGATGCTGCGCTACTACGAGGCTGAGGGGCTGCTGGCGCCCGTGCGTCGTGACAACGGCTATCGCGACTACGGTGCTGGAGAGGTTCTCGCTGCCCGCCAGATCGTCGCGCTGTCCCACGCCGGCTTGCCCCTCTCGCTCATCAGGACGGTGCTGCCATGTGCCACAGAAAGCGGTGCGTTGAGGGCGTGCCCCTCGGTCGCGCCCGAGCTGCGCCGTCGGCTCCGCGACGTCGAAGAACAGATTGACGCGCTTGCGAGCGGCGCCGAGGTCATCAGGAGCCTCCTCGACAACCTTCAAGACGTCGCATCTGCCTAGCCCGCCATATAGCTGCGTGCTGGTGTCTTACTTGGCGGGCGCGAGCCGAACTTGGCTGCCACGCTGGCGTTTATCTTCTGAGGCCTGAGCCGTCGGGGAGTCCTGCTCGCGTTGCAGAGTCATCGACGGCGAACTCTGTCCGAACCGCAACCACTGTGGTTAGGCTGGCCTTATGAGCAAGAAGCCTGCTGCCTCTGCCGCCTCGACCGACCTGCCTCTGCCTCATGCCGACCGCCCCATCGCCTCAGCCCCCGGCCACTGGGTCCTGGCCCGCGCCGGCAAGCGCGTCCTGCGTCCCGGCGGCGCGGCCCTGTCCGCCGCCATGCTCAACCATGCCGGTCTGACTGGCGCTGACGTCGTCGAGCTCGCCCCGGGCCTGGGGCGCACTGCCGCCGAGATCATCAAGGACCACCCCGCCTCCTACACGGCCATCGACCGCGACCCCGACGCCGCCCGGCGCGTGGCCGCCGTCGTCGGGGACCTCGGCACCGTCCGCCAGGGCGAGGCCGCCGACACCGGCCTGGACGAGGCCAGCGCCGACGTCGTCGTCGGCGAGGCCATGCTCACCATGCAGGGGGACAAGGGCAAGGCCGCCATCGTCGCCGAGGCCGCCCGCGTCCTGCGCCCCGGCGGGCGCTACGCCATCCACGAGCTCGGCGTCACCCCTGACGACATCGACGAGGACTACTACACCCAGCTGCGCCGCGACCTGGCCCGCTCCATCCACGTCAACGCCCGCCCCATGACGGCGGCCGCCTGGAAGGAGCTCATGGAGGGCGCCGGACTCGTCGTCGACTGGGTCGACACCGCCCCCATGGCTCTGCTCAAGGTCGGACGCAACATCCGTGATGAGGGTTTGGGAGGCTTCCTACGGATCGCCCGCAACGTCGCCGCCGACAAGGCGCTGCGCCAGCGCGTCCGGGAGATGGCAGCCACCTTCAAGCGCTACGAGAAGGACATGGTCGGCATCTCCCTCGTCGCCCACAAGCCCGCAGCCTGAGCCCCGCTTCTCGCCGGTCGTCGACGTCGCGGTCGTACCTTAGCTCGCGCGTTCGAGAGGTCAAGGGTGCGAACGCGCGACCTAAGGTACGAACTCGCGGACGCGTCCCTATTTGTGCAACGGGCCCTAGTCGTCGCGGGTCGCCCCGCGCAGACCGGCGCGCAGCACCTCCCGGTTGAGCAGTGCGATCGCCTCGATCGGGATCCCCGCCGGGCAGGCCGGCAGGCACTCGCCGAACTCAGAGCACGGCCCGAAGAGCGCATCGAGCTCCCGCGTCATCGCCCGAGCCCGGCGCCCCCGTTCGATACGCCCCTGCGGCATGAGCGACAGGTGCGCCAGCTTCGCCCCCGCGAAGAGCGCCGCCGCCCCGTTCGGGCAAGCCGCCACACAGGCCCCGCAGCCGATGCAGGCGGCGAAGTCCAGCGCCCGCTCCGCCTGCAGGTGCCCCTGGGCGATGTCGTCGGCATCCGGTGCGGTCCCCGCGGCCACGTCCACGGTCCCACCCGCCCGGATGAGCTCGTCGAGTGCCGTGCGGTCCACCACCAGGTCCCGGATGACCGGGAAGGCCGCCGACCTCCACGGCTCCAGCCGGAAGCGTCTCACTCCCGGGAAGGCCCGCAGGTGCTGACGGCAGGCCGGGGTCGTGTCCAGCGGGCCGTGCGGCACCCCGTTGACGAGGAAGCCGCAGGCCCCGCACACCCCCTCCCGGCAGTCCGACTCGAAGACCACCGGCTCGCCGCCGGCCTCGATGATCTGGTCGTTGAGGCGGTCGAGCAGTTCGAGCAGACTCATCTGGGGCTCGGCGTCCTCCACCACGTGGCTCTCGAAGAAGCCCTGCGCCCGCGGCCCGTCCTGCCGCCAGATCTCCAGCTCGATCCTCATCGGTAGTCCCTCACCTGCATGGGCACCAGCGAGAAGCTCAGCGGCTCCGTGCGGCGCGTGTGCCCGCCGTCGTCCCCGGTCTGCCAGGCCGATACCGAGCACCAGGTCTCGTCATTGCGCTGGGCCTCACCGCCCTGGGTCGCATACTCCTCGCGGAAGTGGGCGCCGGCGGACTCGCGCCGGTCCAGGGCGTCGAGGACCATGACCTCCGCCAGCTCCAGGAAGTCGGCGACCCGCAGCGCCTTCTCCAGCTCCTGGTTGAGGCGCGCCTGGCCACCGACCACGGTGACGTCGGCCCAGAACTCCTCACGCAGGGCGCGCACCTCCTCCAGGGCGCGCAGCAGTCCCGCCTCGGAACGGCTGACCCCGCAGCCGGTGTAGAGGATCTCACCCAGCCGGCGATGGAACCACACCGGACGGTGGGTCCCGCCCACCGCCAGGAGCGCCTCAATGCGCTCGCGGGTGTCGGCCACGGCCTGAAGCGCCTCCGGCGCGTCGGGGCTCAGGGGCTTGCTTCCCACCAGCCCGGCCAGGTAGTTCGGCACGGCCAGCGGAAGCACGAACCAGCCGTCCACGCTGGCGCTCAGCAGCGAGTTCGCCCCCAGGCGGTTGGCGCCGTGGTAGTTGTTCGAGGCCTCCCCGCCCACGAACAGTCCCGGGATGGTGGACATCTGGTCGAAGTCCACCCACAGCCCGCCCATCGTGAAGTGGGCTCCCGGGGCGATGCGCATGGGCACCTCGTAGGGGTCCTCCCCGGTGGCATCGAGGTACATCTCGAACAGGTTGCCGTAGCGCGAGGCGATGGTCTCCTTGCCCAGCCGCTCCAGTGCGTCGCGGAAGTCGAGGTAGACCGAGTTGCGCAGCGGCCCGACGCCGCGGCCGGACTCGATCTGCTCGCGGGCGTTGCGCGAGGCGACGTCGCGCGGGGTGAGGTTGCCGAAGGCCGGGTACTTGCGCTCCAGGTAGTAGTCGCGCTCGTCCTCGGGGATCTCGTTCGGGGCCCGCTCGTCCCCGGGTCGCACGGGCACCCAGATGCGCCCGTCGTTGCGCAGCGACTCGCTCATGAGCGTCGTCTTGGACTGCCAGTGGGAGCTCACCGGCAGCGCCGTGGGATGGAACTGCACCATGCAGGCCGAGGCGAAGGCCGCCCCGCGTCGGTGGGCGCGCCAGGTGGCAGTGGCGTTGGAGGCCATGGCCAGGGTCGAGTAGTGGTAGACGCTGCCGTAGCCGCCGGTGGCCAGCACGACGGCGTGCGCGGTGTGGGCCTGTACCTCGCCGGAGAGCAGGTCTCGGGTGACGATGCCCTGCGCGCGGGAGTCGGCCACGATGAGATCGAGCATCTCGGTGCGGGTGTGCATACGGACGCTCCCGGCAGCGACCTGCTCCTGGAGGGCCTGGGCGCAGGCGATCTCCAGCTGCTGGCCGGTCTGTCCGCGCGTGTAGTAGGTGCGTGAGACCTGCACCCCGCCGAAGGAGCGGGTGGCGAGCTGGCCGCCGTACTCGCGGGCGAAGGGCGCTCCGATCGCCTCCATGTGGTCGATGACCCGGCCGGACTCCAGCCCCAGGCGCACGACGTCGGCCTCCCGCCCCCGGTAGTCCCCGCCCTTGACGGTGTCCTTGACGAAGCGCGCCAGGGAGTCGCCGTCGACCTTGCGGGCCCGGGCGGCGTTGATCCCGCCCTGCGCGGCCACCGAGTGGGCGCGGCGCGGGGCGTCGTGCAGGCTGAAGCACTCCACCCGGTAACCCAGGCGTCCCAGGGTCGCGGCCGCTCCGGCGCCGGCCAGTCCGGTGCCCACCACGATGACGGTCAGCTTGCGGCGGTTGGCGGGATTGACCAGGCGGTACTCGTCGCGCCGGCGCGCCCAGGCCTGCTCGGGCGGACAGTCCGGCAGGTGTGCATCCAGATCCTCGCCGACGTCGTACAGGCCGCCGACGGCACCCGGCACACTCGCGCTCATCCGATCACCCCCGTGCAGATGAGCACCGGCAGCAGGCCGTTGACGACGGCGACGGCCAGGGCCACGCCCAGGGCGAGGGCGCGGCAGGCCTTGCGCAGCCTGGGGCCGGTGCCGCCCAGGTCGATGACCACGTTCCACAGGCCCTGCGCCAGATGGAGGGACAGAGCCAGCATGACCAGGCTGTAGAAGAGCGCCATGCCGGGGCGCGACAGGCTCGCCACGAGGTTGTGGTAGGCGCTGACCTGCAGCTCGCCGTTCGACGTCGTCGGCGCCTGAAAGCCCTCAGGGGCGATGAAGCGGCCAATGGTCAGGTCGAGGACGTGGATGAGGACGAAGACCCCGATGAGGACGCCGGTCGCCAGCATGGAGCGGGCGCCGATGGTGCGGGCGGGCAGGGCCCGGCGCCGGAAGGCCCCGCGAGCGCTCCTCGCCCGTCGCCACAGCGCGATTCCCGCCGCGACGTGCGCCACGACGCAGGCCCCCAGGGCCAGGCGCATCGCCCACAGGAGCCCCTCGTGCGGCAGGAGCGGGTAGGCGACCTGCCGCAGCCAGGCGGCGTAGCCGTTGAAGGCGTGCGGGCCCGCGAGAACCTTGAGGTTGCCGACCATGTGGACCACGACGAACAGGGCCATGATCGTGCCGGTGATCGCCATCGTCGCCTTGAGGACGCGCTGTGAGGCCCACACGGGGGTGCGGCGCCTGCGCCGGGGAGGAAGCGCGTCGCCAACAGGCTGAGCAGCCTCGGGGACGCGGGTGGCCGTGGGTGTCGCAGCCATCTGCCCTCCCCTCCATTGCGTAGAAAAACCCATCACTATGATAACGAACACTGTGATGCTGGTGTGGGGAATGCACCTTGTCCTTCGGGGGCGTCCGACGCGACCGGCCGCCTTCCGCGGTTGAGGCGGAAGACGGCCGGTACGAGAAGCGCGGCGGCGGGGGAGTAGGAGAAGAGCCCTACTGGCCGGCGTGCTGGGGTGAGCCCAGCTCGATGCTCTTGCCGCCGCGGGCCAGGGCCTCGACGGCGCCGGACTGGGAGTTGCGGCGGAACAGGACGTTGGAGGTGCCCGCCAGCTCACGGGCCGGGACCACGCGCGGCTCCTTGAACAGGCCGTGGTTGCCGGGCACCACGCCGCCCTGCGGCATGAGGGAGACCTTCGTGCCGGCCGTCAGGTACAGACCGGCCTCGACGACGCAGTCGTCACCCAGCGGGATCCCGAGCCCCGAGTTCGCCCCCAGCAGGCAGTGCTCGCCCAGGGCCACGCGCTGGCGCCCGCCGCCCGAGAGCATGCCCATCGTGGAAGCGCCGCCGCCGACGTCGGAGCCGTCACCGATGACGACCCCCTGAGAGATGCGGCCCTCGACCATGGAGCGCCCCAGCGTCCCGGCGTTGTAGTTGACGAAACCGGCGTGCATGACCGTGGTGCCCTCGGACAGGTAGGCGCCCAGGCGCACGTTCGCGCCGTTGCCGATGCGCACCCCCGAGGGCAGCACGTAGTCGGTCATGCGGGGGAACTTGTCCACCGAGTGCACCTGGATGGGGCGCCCCACGGCGGCGCGCAGGCGCATACGGGTGGTCTCGAAGTCCTCGGCGCGGCAGGGGCCGGCGGAGGTCCACACCACATTGGGCAGGCGGGAGAAGATCCCGTCCAGGTTGACCGTGTTGGGCTTGACCAGGCGGTGGGACAGCGTGTGCAGGCGCAGGTAGGCGCCGGCCACGGTCTGGGGGGCGTCGTCGAGGTCGGCCCAGGTGCGCACCACGGTGGTGTGGACGCCGCGGGCCTCATCGCGCCGCTCCATGGCGCTCAGGGAGGCCAGGAGGTCGGCGTGCCCGTCCTCGGGCTCGTCGCCGAGAACCGGTCGGGGGTACCACACGTCGAGGGTGTTGCCGTCGTCGGTCACGGTCGCCAGGCCGAGACCCCATGCGCTGCGAGTCGTCATGGGAACACCCTACGGTCCCCGGTGGCTGACCGTCGCCGGTGGGCGTGCGAGAATCACCGCATGGCGCGCACGACGATCCACCTCATGCGGCACGGCGAGGTGCACAACCCCGGGGGCATCCTCTACGGCCGTCTGCCCGGGTACCACCTGTCCACCCTGGGGCACCAGATGGCCCAGCAGGTCGCCGACGTCCTGTCCGCCTCCGGGCACGACATCACCCGGGTCATCACCTCACCCCTGGAGCGGGCCCGGGAGACCGGCGCCCCCACCGCCGCCGCCTTCGGCCTGGCGCCGACGACGGATCCCCGACTCATCGAGGCCGGCAACTCCTTCGAGGGCGTGGCCGTCAACCGCAACCGATGGATCCTGGCCCACCCCACCTACTGGTCCAGCTACGTCAACCCGCTGCGCCCCTCCTGGGGCGAGCCCTACCGGGAGATCGTCGAACGCATGCGCGGCGCCGTCGTCTCTGCGCTCGACCTCGCCGAGGGCCACGAAGCGCTCCTCGTCTCCCACCAGCTGCCCATCTGGTCGCTGCGCCTCTTCCTGGAGGGCCGCCCCCTGGCCCACGACCCGCGCCGCCGCCAGTGCGCCCTGGCCTCCCTGACCTCCCTGACCTTCGAGGACCGCACCCTGGTGGGGCTGGCCTACTGGGAGCCGGCCGGCGACCTGCTGCGCCAGGCCCGCGACATGGTGCCCGGAACCTCCTCCGCCCAGACCGCGGGCAGTGTCAGTCCCGTCAGCCCCACCAGCCCTGTCAGCCCCGCCGGGCACGCTGAGGCGGCCCGGTGACCCAGCAGCCGCCCTCGCGCCCGCTCGGCGGCGAGGTCGTGCGCACCGGCCCGACCGGTGAGGTCAGCCGCCCCGGCCGCGCCCGCCCCGCCCCGCGCCGCCCCTGGACCGGACAGGACTTCGTGTGGTGGCACACCGCCGCCGTCCTGACCGCCACCCGACAGGGCCGCCGCCCCAACCCGGTCTCACCGACCATCGACCCCGTGCGCCCGGCCCTGGGATCCGGGGAGGTCATGCTGGCCACCTGCGACGCCGAGCTGCTCATGTGGCGGCGCGGGGACGCCGCCTACAACCCCTCCCGGGGCTTCTTCCTGGCGGGCGGCCCCGTCGGCCTGGCCCTGACGGCCGCCTTCTTCGGCGGACAGGCCTACCTCAACCACCGGCGCCGACGCGCCGCCGAGGCCGACGCCGTCGAGAAGTGGCGCCACCTGGCCGGCGCCCGCCTGAGTGTGTCCACCCACGGCATCTACCTGGGCACGGGGGAGGGCGTCATGCCTATCTCCTACGCCGACATCCAGGAGGTCCAGCTCACCGCCACCGGTGAGATCGTCGTCGCCGCCGCCAACGCCTCCGGCTCGGTGCGCCTCAAGATCCGGGCCCAGTGGGCCGAGCTCGTCCTCATCCTGTGGTCGGTGCGCTACATGCCCGAGCACCCCCAGCTCGTCGGGCGCACCTGGATCCCTGGTGACTGGCTCATCCACGCCGCCGCCCACGGCTACGACGTCGACACCACCCCCTGGCCCCAGGCCCGCCCCGCCCTGCCCTGAGAACAGAGCGCAGAGGCCGGGCCGGCGCGCACCCGTCAGTGCTGGTCAGTGTGAGTCGGTCCCGGAGCGGTCGGTCCCGCCCGTCTCGCCGGCCTCAGGATCCTCGTCAGCTCCGTTATTGCTGGCGTCGGGAGCGCCGGTGGGCTCTTGCGGGTGGTGCTTGCGACGGCGGATGTCCTGCTCCAGGTCCCTGAGGAACTCCGGGTCGTCGTCGGGCGCCATGGGCCGGGGGCGCTGCGGGCGACGGAAGGTTGTGCCCTCCTTGGAGGACCACACGGTGGGCTCGACGTAGCCGCCGCGCTCCTCAGCGGCCTTGACCCGCGAGAAGATGATCCAGGCGATCGGGCCAATGGTCGGGAACAGGACGACCAGGGTGATCCACAGGTACTTCGGCATCCGCGCCGGCATGCTCTCATCCGGCGTGCGTGCGCAGTCCAACAGGGCGTACAGCGTCAGAGCGAACACCAGGACGATGAGGACGATACGCATGGTCCAACCCTAACCGAGCCGGAGAGCCCCGCAGACCCCTCACCTGCCCGAACCCTCTCGGTGCCCCTCGGTGCCCCCGCCTCATCCCCAGCCGGCCCGGGCCGTGGCACGATCGTGGGGTGCCCGCCCCGCCCGCCCTCCGCCTCCTGACCGGCGGAACCGCCCCCGACGACGTCGCCGCCCTGCGCACCGCCCTCGCCGAACGTCTGGCCCTGCGCGGCCTGCTCACCACCCGCGATGGCCGTCCCGCCCCTACCGCCGAGGACGGGGAGCACCGGACGGGCTTACCACTCCCGTTGCTCGTCCCCATCGCCCCCGGGGAGGACGAGGGGCAGGTCCGGTCCGACCTGGCCCGCCGCATCACCCGCGTCCCCGCACGCACAGACCTCATCCTGCGCACGTCGGGCTCCACCACCGGTACCGGCCGACTCATCGCCATGAGCGCCGCCGCCCTCATGGCCTCCGCCCGCGCCACCCACGCGCGCCTCGGCGGCCCGGGAACCTGGCTCCTGCCCCTGCCGGCCCACCACGTCGCCGGCCTGCAGATCCTCATCCGCTCCCTGGACGCAGGAACCGAGCCCGTCGTGGTCGACACGAGCGCAGGATTCAGCCCGACGGCGCTCGCGGAGGCCCTGAGCTCGGCGCGCCGGTCCACCGGGGCGGCCGCCTCCCGGCTCTACGTCTCCCTGGTCCCCACCCAGCTGGTGCGCGTCCTGCAGGACCCGCAGGCCCGCCAGACCCTGGCAGGAGCCGACGCCGTCCTCCTGGGCGGCGCCGCCGCCGACCCCGCGCTCCTGGACCGGGCCCGCGGGGCGGGCGTCACCGTGGTCACCACCTACGGCATGAGCGAGACCGGCGGGGGCTGCGTCTACAACGGCCGCCCCCTGGAGGGGGTCGAGATCGCCATCGAGGCCCCCGACGCCGAGGGCGCCGGCCGCATCCTCATCTCCGGTCCCGTCCTGGCCGAGGACTACCTCCACACCCCCGGCCACAGCCCCGCAGGCAGTCCCAACGCCGGCGAGGGATTCCACCGCAGTGGCGCCAGTCGCCTCCTGGCCACCTCCGACCGCGGCCGGCTGCACCCCGACGGGCGCCTGGAGGTCCTGGGCCGCCTGGACGACGTCATCATCACCGGGGGCGTCAAGGTCGAGCCCCGCCACGTGGAGGAGGCCCTCACCGGTATCGACGGCGTGGCCGAGGCCTGCGTCGTCGGCCTGCCCGACGAGCAGTGGGGAAGCACCGTCGTTGCCGCCGTCGTGCTTGAGACGGGGAGGGGGCCGGGCAGCCTGAAGCGGCGGGACGGAGCCGCTCTGCGCGAGGCCGCCCGTGCCCGGCTGGACGGTGCCCACGCCCCCAAACGGGTCGTCGTCTTGGAGGCCCTGCCGTTGCGTCCCAGTGGGAAGGTCGACCGGCGCGAGGTCGCCCGGCTCCTCGCCGCGACCACGACAGGCGTGACCGCCGAGCCTTCTACACCAGAGCCCTGATCTCCGCCTCACTCGGGCAGGTGGCCGGGCCGAAGTGCGTCGTGGTCAAGGCACCGGCCACGTTCGCCCAGCGCAGCGCCGTCGTCAGGTCGATGCCCCGGGCCAGGGCCGCGGCCAGGACACCGGAGTGCGCGTCACCGGCCCCGTTGGTGTCCACCGGTGTCACCGGGGTGCTTGGGGTATGGCGCGCCGCGCCGCCGGCGGAGAACCAGGAGCCCTGCTCCCCGACCCGCACCAGCACGGTGCCGAGCCGACCCGATAGTGCCTCGCAGACGCCGGCGTGGTCACCGGCCTCCACCCGCAGCTCCAGACGGTCGGCGAGCAGCCCGGCCTCACGCTCATTGAGAGACCAGATGGGCCCCAGCGCACCGAGGTGCTCCAGCGAGCTCATGGGGACCGAACCAACCATGGGGGAGACGTCGAACAGTGCCGTGCACCCCGCTCGGGCCTTGGTCAGTCTCCCGGCCAACCGCTCCAGCGCCACCCTGGAGGCCTCATCGGCCAGGGAGTAGCCGGAGAGGTAGACGACGTCGTCGCCACTCACCTCCAGGTGGTCGAAGGCATCCACCGGGCCGCGAGTCTCGGCCCCGCAGGTGGAGATGAAGGTGCGCTCAGCCCTCGCATCGGTCATGGCCACGCAGTAGCCCTGGTCGCCGGCTGCGACCGGGCCGACATGATCCACCCCGATCTCCTCCAGGGCCCGCAGGGCCGCCTCGGCGAAGGGCCCCTCGCCCAGCGGCCCGGCGTACAGGGTCTCGACCCCCATCCGGCGGGCGGCGGCCAGCACGTTGAAGCCGCCACCGACCGCCATGGAGGACTCGTCGGCGAACACGTCACCGCCGGGCTCGGGAATCGCCTCGATGCGCAAGGTCAGGTCAATGACGACCTGGCCGGTGTGAATGACCCGTCCCATCATGGTCGCCTCTGCTCCGGAGCGTCTTGCTGACAGCGCCCGCCGCCGCGTAGCGCCAGCAGCGCATCACAGACCGGCTCGAGCCGCAGGTCGGAGCGCTCCAGCACCCGATCGACCAGCTCGACGGGGAGAAGGTGGGGCGCGCTCGCCCCCAGGACCGCACCGGCCATCGCGGCAATGGTGTCAGTATCTCCCCCGAGCTCAGCGGCGAAGCACAGTCCGTCCAGGGGCCGCTGCGCGAACTCCCGCACGATCACCAGCGCGCAGGGGACCGACTCGGTCGACTCCACCGAGGTTCCGACGTAGGTGCGCAGATGCTCGGCCAGGGCCTCCCCGTGCAGGTCGCGACTCGTCTCCAGGGCCAGGTGGGTGCGGGCGGCGACGGAGGCCTTCTCCGTCCAGTGGCCCGCCTCGGGGTGGGCGGCCACGAAGTCCAGCGCCGCCCCCAACGCCCCCGCCGCGTCGACGCCGTCGATGGCCGCGCTGACCGCTGCGGCGAGGAGACCTGCGGCCTCGAAGCCCTGCCGGGTGTCGTGGGTGACCAGGCAGGAGGCCTGAACGGCCCGGGCCAGTGCGTCGCCGTCGGCACTCACGGAGAAGGCGATGCCGACTGGAGCCACCCGCATCGCGGCGCCGTTGGTGGTGCCCTCTCTTCCGGTGCAGTGCGGGTCCGCCCCGGCGCGCACCCGCTCCAGGGCGAGCTTGGTGGACGGGCCCAGCAGGTCCAGGGACCCGCGGGCGCGCATATCGTCCTCCCAGCGCAGGAGGGCATCGGCGAGCTGGTGGGGGTCGATGCGGCCGCCACCGTCGATGAGGAGACCGGCCAGGATGAGAGCCTGCTCGGTGTCATCGGTGACGGTGCCGGCAGGTACTGAGGGGGCGATGGGCTGCTCGGCGACGGCGTCGCGCAGCCCGGTGATCTCGCCGTAGCACCGGCGGATCTGTGCCGGGCTCATCGACTGGGTGGGCATCCCCAGTGCGTCGCCGAGGGCCAGCCCGGTCAGCGCTCCCAGGGCGCGTTCGCGTGCCGGGGGCTCAGCCGCCACGGGCCCAGGCATGGGTGAAGGAGTGCGAGGGCGGGGATCGGGCTGTCTCACGGAGGTCCTTCTGACGATCGCGGTGCCGGCTGCCTCACCGGCCGAGGTGTGGCTCAGGCGCTCGCACCGGTGAGGGCCACGGCGCTGGTAGGGTCACTGCCGCCTACCCTAGAGGACTGCGAGAGGATCGGAGGAAGCCGTGAGCGGCGAGAACGGCGAGCACGCGCAGAACAGCGTCCCCCGCGCCACCAGCTGGTGGGAGGTGGTGCGACTGCGCACCCTGCCGGCCGCCGTCGCCCCCGTCATCCTGGGCGCCGGGGCGGCCGCCGCGATGGGGGAGCTCTCAGTGCTGCGGAGCCTGCTGGCCGCGGGCGTGGCCCTGGCGCTGCAGATCGGCTGCAACCTGGCCAATGACTACTCCGACGGCGTGCGCGGCACCGACGACGATCGCACCGGGCCGCCGCGCCTGACCGCCTCCGGGCAGGTCGCCCCCCGCACCGTCAAGCTCGCCGCCTTCGGCTGCTTCGGGATTGGAGCCCTCCTGGGCCTGGCACTCGTGGTCCTCAGCGGCCAGTGGTGGCTGCTCGCCGTCGGGGCCGCGGCGATCGCGGCCGCCTGGTTCTACACCGGAGGCTCCCACCCCTACGGCTACGCCGGCCTGGGGGAGGTCTTCGTCTTCGTCTTCTTCGGCCTGGTGGCCACGGTGGGCACCACCTATGTCCAGGCCGGCACGGTGCCGGGGTGGCTGTGGCCCTCGGCCTGCGGGATCGGCCTGCTCGCCTGCTCCCTGCTCATGGTCAACAACCTGCGCGACATCGACACCGATCCCGCCCACGGCAAGATGACCCTGGCGGTCCGCCTGGGGGAGGAGGGCGCCCGGCGCGCCTTCTCCCTCATGCTTCACGTGCCTCTGCTGCTGGGGCCGGTCGCCCTGGTGTGGGCGCGCGAGACCGGTTCGGCCAGCCCCGTCGACGGCGGTGGGCACATCAGTCCGCTGCTGACCCTGGTCATCGCGCTGGCGGCGCCGCTCATGCTCCTGCCACTGGTGCGCCGGGCCACCGCGCCGGTCCGCTCCGGCGCCCGGGGGCGCGCTCTTATTGCCTCCCTGCGTGACGCCGGCCTGCTGGAGCTGGCCTACGGCGTCGTCTTCGCCGCCGCCACCGTCATCATCACCCTGTGAGCCCGGGTTCTGGAGAGCGTTCATCTCATGCGGGGAGATCTCAGGGTGTCAACGAAGTACATCGACTGGGCGCTGGTTCCATCCCGCTGGATCGAGCGGCGATTCCTCATCTTCACCGCACTGCGCAACCCGGGGTACATCCTGCTGCATCTCGTTGCGGGCCCGCCTCTGGCGGCTGTCGTGGGAATCACCATCGGAGTGCTTCTGGAGCTGGTGGGGGTGCCCGACGGGAACGGGATCTGGGCCTTTGTGTTGGGGGCCCTGCTCGTGGCCTCTCTCATGGGGATCCGGCTGCTGAGCTTCACCGTGTTCAACGCCTCGGGCGTGCACATCTTCCGGTTCATCGGATGCTGGTGGTGGCGCAAGGACATCCCCTGGGTGGCCTTTCGCGAGACGGCGCGTGTGGACCTTCAGGAGGCACCCTATGACATCCACGGCTTCACACCTCCCGATACTCACAATCTGGCGTTGCATCTGACGACCATGGAGGAGTGGGCCAGGTTCGTTGGGGCCGGGGCGGTACAGGGGGATCGCCCTGATCCGCTGGCGGGTCTCCCGCCGAGGGACCGCATGGCGCTGATCGAGGCATTCGGCAAGCAGGGCACGTTCTGGCGGTTGGACAGAACTTCGACGATCATCCCCGGATTCGTGCGCCTGTCTCGACCTGACGACCGGCGTCAGGAGGCTCAGGAGCGTATCGCCCGCGATTGGCGCGCCCTCATCGAGTGGGCGGAGCAGAAGCAGTACCTGCCCAGGCGGCTCTACCCCTTCGAGTCCTACCCGGGCTTCCTTCCCTGGTAGCCCGGACCTCACGCCTCCGGGTGCCTGCGGTCGGAGCCGGATCCCTCCTAGCGACGGAACACCCGGTCCACTGCTGCCAGGAGCGCCCGCTGAGGAAGGACACGGGTGAGGAATCGTGCGACGACGACGTTCCCCAGCCCGTCGACAACGCTGGGCCCGCTCCCTCTCAGGGCTCGCATCGTCGTATCGAGGACCTGGCGCGTGGAACGGAGTCTGCCGACGACCGTGCCCTCGTCGGCGACCTGGAAGAACGGGGTGTCTGTGGAGCCGGGGCACACGGCCAGGACACGGATGCCGTCCCTCCTCGTCTCCCGCCAGAGCGCCTCGGTGAAGGAGAGCACGAAGGCCTTGGTGGCCCCGTAGACGGCCATGTGGGGCATCGGTTGGAAGGCTGCGGCGGAGGAGATGTTGATGATCGTGCCGCTCCCGCGCTTGCGCATGGCCGGCAGGTATCTGGCCGTCAGGCCCACCACCGCAAGACAGTTGAGGCGTACCTCCTGCTCCAGGCGTTCGGGGGCGTCGTCGGCGACGTCCTTCCCAGTGCCGAAGCCGGCGTTGTTGACCAGGACGTCAACGTGCAGACCTCTGCGGTCGGTCTCGTTCCACAGCCGTTGGGCGGCGTCCGGCTCGGACAGGTCCAGGGAGATGGTGGTGACCTCCACGCCGTGCTCCTCGCGGAGTTCTTCAGCCAAGGCGTCAAGCTTGTCCTGCCGACGGGCCACCAGAACAAGCTCGTGCTTCTTGGCTGCGTAGCGGCGGGAGAACTCCTCACCGATTCCCGACGACGCTCCGGTGATGAGCGTGACCATGGGGGCTCCTCCTCGTGATCGGACGAACGGGCGGGTGACAGCCACACAGCGTGGGCTGCACCGCTGTATGCGGTGCAGCCCACGCTACGAGAGACGAGCCAGACCTTGAGGGCTCAGCGGGCCGGTTCGGCGTCGAGCGGAACCCACGGGTCGGGCTGGTGGGTGATGCGGTTGCGCACGTCCCGACGCACGAGCTCGATCGACCACAATCAGATGACGTGCCCCAGCGCCTCGGAGAAGTGCTCCGCCCAGGTCTGCCCACCGGCGACCCACGGGAAGGGCGAGAGACCGGGCCGGTGGACGGCTTGCAGATCGAACGGTGTCTTAGTCGTCCGTTGTCCACCGGCCCGGCCTCTCGGAAGCCTGGCACGGGAGGCGGCCGGGCCGCAACGTCGCCATGATCCCCTCGCTCGCCTCTGTTGCGCCGTGGTGCGGCCGACGTCGAACCGTGGAGAAAAGCCGGCGAGGGCCTCGCCGCAGCCATTGCTGCTACGAGGCCCTCGCCAGACGGATAACGCAGGTCTACCGGCTCAGTTGCCGCCGCCCTGCTGTCCACCCTGCTGGGCACCGGCGCTGCTGTCCGCACCACCCTGCTGGCCGGGCTGCTGTCCACCCTGCTGCTGACCGGGCTGCTGGCCTCCCTGCTGGTTGTCGCCCTGAAGGGAACCGCCCTGCTGCTGGCCACCCTGCTGGTTGTCGCCGCCCTGCTGCTGGCCGCCCTGCTGGTTGTCACCGCCGGGCTGCTGACCACCCTGCTGGGTACCTGCGCTGCTGTCCGCACCGCCCTGCTGACCGGGTTGCTGTCCACCCTGCTGGTTGTCACCGCCGGGCTGCTGACCCTGGGGAGCAGTGGGCTGGGAGCTTCCACCGGTGGCGCCACCGGTCATCTTGCTGTCAGCGCTGGGCGTGGCAACACCGCCGTCGCTGGTCTTGCCCGCGGTCTGCTTCGTGGCGGGAGTGGTCGAGTCACTCGAGCTGGAACCCGAGCAGGCCGCCAGACCGAGGCCGGCGGTCACGATGAGGAGCGAGGTGGCGAGGGTCTTGGCACGTGTAGCGGTGAATCGCATGAGTTCTCCTATGCGGTTGCTGGTGCAGTGTCAGAGCGGGATGGCCCGCTCTTGCGGGTCCGGAACGCCGTCGTCCATGGAGCTCGAGGAAGAACCCGACGACGCCCGTCACGAGTGATGATCGTCATAGACGGCTATGTGGTTGTTCGACAATCCCCGTTGCCGATGGCTCCGAACCTCTTTCGAGACTAGCAACAAGAAACTGACCGAAAGGGTGAAGTATCGTGACAACCGTCTCGAGTCTGGTGGCCATCGGGCTGCTGGGAGGGCTCATCACGGGTATCTCCCCGTGCGTTCTTCCCGTGCTCCCCGTCATCCTCCTCTCCGCAGGAGCACAGGGCGCACGCGGTGATGGCGGCGATGACAAGGGGGCCGACGGCGGCTTCGCCTCCCGCTTCCACCCCTACCTCGTGGTAACCGGCCTTGTGGTCAGTTTCACGGTCTTCACGCTCCTCGGATCGACCGTGCTGAGCCTGCTCCACCTGCCGCAGGACCTCATCCGCTGGATCGGTATCGTCATGCTCGCCCTGATCGGTCTGGGCATGATGGTCCCGAAGGTCATGGAGATCCTCGAGCGCCCCTTCGCGCGCTTCCAGCGCTTCGGCGGCTCGAAGAACCCCTCCAACGGCTTCCTTCTGGGCCTGGTCCTGGGGGCTGCGTACGTGCCCTGCGCGGGCCCGGTCCTGGCGGCCGTCGCTGTCGCGGGAGCCACCGGGAGGATTGGCGCCGATACCGTCGCCCTGGCCGTGTCCTTCGCCGTTGGCACAGCGATCCCGCTGCTGGCCTTCGCCCTGGCCGGACGCGGTATCACGGAGAGGATTCAGGCCTTCCGCACCCGCCAGCGCGCCATCCGCGTCACCGCCGGCGTCGTCATGCTCGGGTTGGCCGTGGCCCTGGTTCTGGACGCCCCGGCCGCTCTCCAGCGCCGCCTGCCCGACTACACCGCCTCCCTTCAGGCCCGCACCGACGACCTCCTCCACGGCGACTCCGCATCCGGTCCCTGCCGTCCCGGAGCCGCCACTCTCGGTGACTGCGGCCCCCTCCCTGCCATCGACGGCGCAGTGGCCTGGATCAACACGCCCGGCGACCAGCCCCTGACCCAGCAGAGCCGCGCCGGCAAGGTCACCCTGGTCGACTTCTTCGCCTACTCGTGCATCAACTGCCAGCGCTCGGTCCCCGGCGTCGAGAAGCTCTACGAGACCTATGCCGCCTCCGGCCTGCAGGTGATCGGCGTCCACTCCCCGGAGTACGCCTTCGAGAAGGAGGTGGACAACGTGCGTGGCGGCGTCAAGCGCCTCGGCATCACCTACCCCGTGGCCGTCGACTCCAACCTGACCACCTGGACCAACTTCGACAATCACTACTGGCCCGCCCACTACCTGGCCGATGCTCAGGGCAACGTCCGCCAGACCCATGTCGGAGAGGGCGGGGAGGCGGCCACGGAGAAGCTCGTCCGCGAGCTGCTCATGCAGGCCAACCCGAAGGTGACCCTCCCCGCCCCCGTCTTCTCCGAGGCGAAGGACGACGCCGGTACGAACAGCCCCCGCACCCCCGAGACCTACCTGGGCTCCGACCGGGCCTCCGGCTTCGCCCAGGGGACCCTCGACAAGGGACAGCACACCTTCTCCTTCCCCTCCCGGCTCCAGGCCGACACCTTCGCCCTGGACGGCACGTGGACAGTGGAGCCGCAGTCCATCACCCCGACCGAGGGCAAGGGCCGCCTGCGCCTGTCCTACCGCGGTAAGCAGGTCAACCTCGTCGTCTCCGGCGAGGGGGACCTGACCTGGACGGTCAACGGGAAGACCCGCACCACCCACGTCTCCGGCGTGCCCAACGGGATGGAGCTGGTCCACAGCGAGGAGGTGGGATCGGGCGAGCTCGAGCTGGAGGCCTCGCCCGGACTGCAGCTCTACTCCTTCACCTTCGGGTGACCTGGCGGTGAGAGCGGACATGACTCAGGAGACGGTGCGATGAGCCTGGCGACGCTGGAGGCGCGGACCGGGACGCGCACCGTCTCCACCCGCGGTCTGGCCTACCATTCCCCTGTGACACGTAACAGTTGTGCTGGCTCGGAGGGAGAATGGATCGCGCAGGTGGCCGACGGTGACGCCGACGCCTTCGCCCGCCTCTACGACGCCTGGTCCTCTCGGCTGTTCGCGCTGATCCTCCAGATCGTCGTCGATCGCGCCCAGAGCGAGGAGGTCCTCCAGGAGGTCTTCCTCGAGGTGTGGCGCACGGCCGGCTCCTACTCCCCGGCGCGGGGCAGCGTCCGGGCCTGGCTGGTGACCATGGCCAGGCGCCGGGCCATCGACCGGGTCCGCTCCTCCCAGTCCTCCCGGGAGCGGGAGAGCCGCTGGCGTGACTACATGCCCGACGTCGACCAGACGGTTCAGCAGGTCGAGGACAGACTCGTGGGCGAACAGGTGCACCGGGCGCTCGAGGCGGTGGGGGAGCCCTACCGTTCCACCATTGAGCTCGCCTACTTCACGGGCCTGACCCACCGCGAGATCGCCCGCCGCACGGGCACGCCGCTGGGAACGGTCAAAACCCGCATCAGGGATGGAATGGCACGGTTACGACGAGAGCTGGGGGTGCAGTCATGAGCGACCGCGACGACACTCACGAGGACGCCATCAACGGTGACGCCGATGCGCAGGGCACCAAGGGTCTCGATGACACGCAGAGTGGAGACGACGTCGAGTACTTCGACGACGAGCTCGACTCGGAGACGGCCGCCCTGCTGGGGGCCTCACTGCAGCCCGTGGGCCCGCCGGCAGCGATCCGCGCCTCCCTTCTGGAGGCCATTGCGCGCGAGCCTCAGACGGAACGCGTCGACCAGACCGACGGCACCGCGGAGGAGGAAGCCGGCGACCGCGACGCTGTCGGCGGCAGCAACAGTGGCAGTGATGGCGACAGTGATGGCGACTCGGTGGACTCTGAGGTCCTCAGTCTCGATGCGCACCGCCGTCGCCGCTCGGCCTGGCGCACCGGCCTGCTGCGGGCGGCCGCGGCCGTGGTCCTGCTCGGTGTCGGTATCGGTGTGGGGCGCTGGAGCGTGCGGGGCGCGGTCGATGAGGCCATGGACTCCATGGCGAGCTCCATGGCGTCGACCCAGCACTACGCCCACCTCAACCAGGCCCAGGACGTCCAGCGGGTCACCGACACGATGCCCGACGGGCACGTCGCGACCCTCACCTGGTCCCGGGACATGAGCATGACCGCGCTGACCCTGCCGGCCGCCATGAAGGAGTCCGCCAGTGGGCGCAGCCTCCAGGTCTGGCTCAAGGAGGGGGACACGACCACCTCGCTCGGCGTCTACGACCCCCGGGACGGGGCCGGCTTCTCCTTCCTGGACGTCATGCCCAAGCCCGGCCAGCAGATCGTCATCACCATGGAGCCGGCCGGAGGATCGGCCCAACCGACGACGCCGCCCCTGGTCACCCTGCGAGTGAGTGAGGACGCCGGCCGGTCCGGCGCCGCCACCGGTTCGCCGAGCCCCACGTCCTCGACCGGTCCCACCGGAGACTCCGCCTAGCGGTGGACTGGGGTGGGGCGCGGTGAACTGGGGCGACACGAGCACCTGAATCGTGATGTATGTAACAGTAAAGTCACCCGCGAGGTGCTGGCCATGATGCTGACGGACGTCAGTACCTCTCGGGTGAATTCCCGTCATTCCGCGGTTTCCTGAGGCTGGGCGGATGTGGCGGGCGACGAGGTCGGTCATCGCCGCGATGAGAGGACACCAATGCGCACTTCTATTTCCGACTCCGGCGGGAATCGGTGGAGAATCTCGAAGGTGTGATCCCCATTGAGATCGTTTTCTTCATTTCGATACTCGCCACAGTTCTCACCACGATTCTGAATGCCCTCGATATATCGCGCCTGGTCCCTCATATGTGGTCGTGGTGGCGGCTCCGGGTCAGAAGTAGTACGGGAAGGGCGACCAGTCGGGAGTGCGGCGCTGGAGGAATGCGTCGCGCCCCTCCACGGCCTCGTCGGTCATATAGGCCAGGCGTGTGGCCTCGCCGGCGAAGACCTGCTGGCCGGCCAGGCCGTCGTCGGCCAGGTTGAAGGCGAGCTTGAGCATGCGGATGGCCTGCGGGGACTTGCCCGCCACGGTGGCCGCGTACTCCAGGGCTCGTTCCTCGAGCTCGGCGTGGGGGACCGCCTCATTGACGACGCCCCAGCGCTCGGCGGTGACGGCGTCGTAGGTGCGGGCCAGGAAGAAGATCTCGCGGGCCCGCTTGTCCCCGACCTGCCGGGCCAGGAGCGCGGAGCCGTAGCCGGCGTCGAAGCTGCCGACATCGGCGTCGGTCTGCTTGAAGCGCGCGTGCTCGATCGAGGCCAGCGACAGGTCGCACACGACGTTGAGGCTGTGACCGCCGCCGGCGGCCCAGCCCGGGATGGCGGCGATGACGGCCTTGGGCATGGTGCGGATGAGGCGCTGAACCTCCAGGATGTGGAGCCGGCCGGCCCGTGCGGTGTCGAGGCGGGCCTGGGCGGCGGCGACGTCGGCCTCGTGGCTGTAGGCGCGGTCCTCAGGCTCGCCGGCGGCCGTTGGGGACTGCGGTGAGGCCTCCCGCTCGTAGCGGTAGCCGTCCCGGCCGCGGATGCGCTGGTCGCCGCCGGAGGAGAAGGCCCAGCCGCCGTCGCGCGGCGAGGGGCCGTTGCCGGTGAGGATGACGGCGCCGACGTCGCCGCTCATGCGCGCGTGGTCCAGGACCCGGTAGAGCTCATCGACGGTGCGGGGGCGGAAGGCGTTACGGACCTCGGGCCGGTTGAAGGCCACTCGGACCACCGGCAGGTCTCGGAGCCAGGTGCCGTGCTCGTCTCGGACGCAGCCCCTGTGGTAGGTGATGTCCGTCAGGGCCTCCGCCTGCTGCTGGGAGGGTTCCGTGCCGGCCTCGGCGTGGGGGAAACCGGACACCTCCCGCCAGCGGTCGGGGGAGAAGATCTCTGAGACTCGGCGCGGCAACGGGTGGGCGGTGGTGGCGTTCATGGCCTCAGCGTAGGGCCGGCGAGGCTCAGGGTGCCCGAAGCAGTCGCCGTCGCCCCCTAGTTCCCCAGGGCAGCGGCGATGAGCTCGGTACGTGAGGTGTGGCCGAGGCGGTGGAGGACCTCGGAGACGTAGATGCGCACGGTGTTCTCAGAGATGCCGAGCTTGCGGGCGATGCGCCGGTTGGTCAGTCCCTCCAGGAGACAGGTGTAGATGTCTCTCAGGCGGGGTGGCAGCTCGTTGACCAGCTCCTGGATGCGGGCCTCCGCGGTGGCGCGCTTCTGTTCGGACTGGTAGGCGCTGACGAGCATCTTCGTGGGGCGCGAGGACATGACGGGCTCGCCGCGGCTGGCGCGCAGCAGCGCCGCAGCGACGTTCTCGGTGCTCTCGTCCTTGGTGATGAAGCCGTTGACTCCCTCGGCCAGGGCCTCGGCGAGCATTTCGTCACGACTGAAGACGGTGAACATGACAATGGGCATCCGGGGGAAGCGCTCATAGATCGCTCTCGCGGTCTGGGCTCCGTCCATATCCGGCATGTCGCTGTCCAGCAGGACGACGTCGATGGGCTGCTGCCCGGTCATGAGCAGGCTGATGGCCTGTCGTCCGCCGGAGGCGGCGGCGACGACGGTAATGGCCCGCTGCGAGTCGAGCTGTTCGGCGAAGGTGGTGCGAATGAGCGGGTCGTCATCGACGATGAGGACTCGCAGGGAACGCAGTGTGTGGCTAGGCATAAGCGGCTCCGTCCGGTGGCGACATGAGGGATCTCGCATTAGTGGTTGGTGTGGCGATATCGTTCCAGGGAAGACTGGCGAGAACGGTCCAGGAGGCTCCGATCCGGTTTGAGCTCAAGGAACCCCCGGCATTCTCGAACCGGTCCTGGAGGGCCCATAAACCGTACCCCCCGTGCATCTCCTCAGGCACCTTCTGATCGTGCCAGGGTGAGCTGAAGCTGATGAAGAGGGTGTCCTGCTCCTGCTCCACGACGAGGGAGACGAGGTCGTGGGGGAAGTTGTACTTGAGGGCGTTGAGGGTGTTCTCGCGGATGAAGGCGACCAGGAGCCGGCCGGGCTCGGAGCGATGCAGCGTCGGAATCCTCTCGATGCCATCGAGGTCGGCGTCCAGAACGATCTCGCGCTGCGCCAGCGTGGAGGCGCTGGAGTCGATGATCTCCTGGAGAGTGGGCTCCTCCTTGGGCGGCCCCTGGGAGACGGCGAGGTTGTGGATGAGCAGGCGCAGGTGGGCGAGGGCCTGCTGGGTCCGGTCCTGGAGGTCGAGGATGCGGTCGCGATCATCGCCATGGGGAAGCCTGATGGAGCGGGAGATGATAAGCATACGGGTGAGGTCGGCGGCCAGGTCGTCATGGAGGCTGTCGGCGATATCGCGGCGTAGCTGCTGAATGAGCTCGGCGGCGATCTCCTTGGAACGCTCCGCCTCCCGCTGCATCTCCTCCAAGCGGTCTTTGGTGTTGCGGATCAGGACTCCGAAGGAGGCGGACAGGATTCCCCAGAACATTGTCCAAAATGTCACGGGAAGGAGTGGTATTCCCGCAATGAGTTGCGCCAGAAGGAATGCGGAGAGCTGAATGAGGGCGAGTTTGGATTTTCTTGCTGCCGTGAGGTCGGCGACTATGACGTATGTAAGAATCCATGCCCACACCAGGCGCGATCCCGCAACGTAAAAGATGATGAGGAGTGCTATGGAGAAAATGGCTACTCCGACTCGCCGATCTTTTGTGTAGACGTACGGAAGGAACGAGAGTGTCTGAAATATTTCCCCGATAATTATTGCACTTACGTCATCTCTGAGGGTGATGTAGGTGAAGGCATCCAAAAGGATGAGGGGGATGATGAATGAAATGAGAGTGGCTCGCCTCAGGTGCGGCAAAATCCTCTGGTGTCGCATCCAGAGTCGTGAGAGTAAACTGCCGTTCTGCATGGTTCTTGAGGCGGGCGCTGAGGCTGTGGTTGGGGCTTGTCTCGAGTGCATGGTTGAGGAAAGACGTCGCCATCCCTAAGAGGTGGGCTTAGGGATGGCGACGGAGATGCTTCTCAGGAGTACCAGCGGTTCTTTGACCTGTCGCACAAGATGGAGGGTGGGAAGACGCAGAAGTCGTAGAAGGGCTTCCCGAAGGTGCTTGCCGAGTCGTCGTGCCGTGCGGGGGCGGTGGCCGGCGCGGCGCTGGCCGGCGCGGCGAAGCCCGCCATGAGGAGGGCGACAAGGGAGATGCGGACAACAGATTTCATGGAGGGAACTCCTGTCTCAAGGGGGTGTTATGAACAATTTATCTTACCATTCCTGTGGTTTGCGCCAACTGCGTTCTTCGCCGTCCCGGTTGATTCTCCGCTCAACAAAACCAGCCGATGGTGGGCGACGGCGATGGCGCGGACCATTCCCGGCGACCGGGCGGAGACGCCCCTGACCTCCTCCGACTACTCTGGGTCCATGACACAGACCGGTGCGACCGCCAGCCGTCCCTTCGTTCCCGTGGCCGAGGGCGGAGGGCGAATCGACTCCGAGACCGGCGCCCTGCGCGAGGTGATCGTCCACCGTCCCGGTGGGGAGATCGCCCGCCTGACCCCCATCAACGCCGACTCCCTGCTCTTCGACGACGCCCTCAACATCCCCCGGGCCCAGGCCGAGCACGACGCCTTCACCGCGATCCTGCGCTCCGAGGGCGTCATCGTCCACGACTTCCGCGAGCTGTTCACCGAGGTCCTGGCCGTCCCCGAGGCCCGCCGGCTGGTCCTGGACGAGGCCGTCGGCCCCGACGTCGTCGGCGTCTCCGCCTCCGAGCTGCTCATCGACTACTTCCAGTCCCTGCCCGAGGCCGACCTCGCCGAGGTGCTCCTGAGCGGCATCACCCGCACCGAGCTGCGTGAGCGCCTCAGTTCCTCCGAGGGGCGCGACCTGTTCTCCTCCACCTACCTGTCCACCCTGGAGGGGCCGTTCGTCGTCACCCCCCTGCCCAACCTGCTCTTCACCCGCGACGCGTCGGCCTGGCTCTACGGCGGGGTCTCGGTCAACTCCATGGCCCTGGAGCCGCGCCGTCGTGAGGCCATCGGCTATGAGGCCGTCTACCGCTACCACCCGGCCTTCGGCCCGCGCCTGGCCGAGCTCGCCGGCTCCGATGACCCGAATGCCCGCCTGTGGCGCGAGGTGGGGCGGGTCTCGGCCGCCTCAACCATCGAGGGCGGCGACTTCCAGATCCTGGGCAACCGGACCCTCGTCATGGGCCTGACCCACCGCTCCACCGCCGCCGGCGTGGAGCGCCTGGCCTCCCAGCTCTTCGCCTCCGGCGTGGCCGACCGCGTCATCGGCGTCCACATGCCCGACGCCGCCTTCTACACCCAGCTCGAGGCCGTCATGCACCTGGACACCCTCATGACGATGGTTAGCCCCGACACCTACCTGCGCTTCCCCGGCTTCACCGAGGTCACCACTGTGGAGGTCGAGCCCGCAGCGGCTGGACGCTCCCTCCAGGTGACGGTCCACGAGGGCTCTCAGATGGATGCGGTCCTCGCCCGCGCCGCCGGCATCGACTCCTTCCGTGTCATCAGCCCCGGCGCCTCCGACGAGGCCGAGGCCCTGCGCGAACTCGCCCGGGACTCCTGCAACGTCGTGGCCCTGGCCCCCGGGCGCGTCATCGGCTACGCCCACAACCAGCGCGCCAACGACGCCCTGCGCAAGGCCGGCATCGAGGTCGTCGAGACCCCCGGCGTCGAGCTCGTGCGCGGCCGCGGCGGCTCGCACTGCATGACCTGCCCCGTCACCCGCGACGCGGTGTGAACCCGGCCGGTCAGGGCGCTCAGGACAGCCGGCACGCCCCCGGCCCCGGCCTGGTGACGATCACCGCGGCCTGCTCGGCGCCCGGCTCGCGGTCCCGGTAGGCCCCGAGCCACTGCGCGGCGAAGGTCTCGGCCTCATCGGCCCGCACCAGGGCGTACACCGACCCGCCCCACCCGGCGCCGAAGGAGGAGGCGCCAATGGCGCCCGCCTGGCGGGCCAACGACACCATGAGCCGGGTCTGCGGCACCTGGTTGCCCAGGCCGCGGTCAGCCAGCTCCTGGGAGCGCCGGAGGACCTCACCCACGTCCGGGTCGGCCGCGGCGATCATCCGGGCACCGGTGGGAACCAGGACGAGGGACTCGGTGAGGAACTGCTCGATGCGCTGCCTCTCGTAGCCGGGATCGCACAGCCCCAGCAGCTCCTTCAGGGCCGGGTCGCCGGCCGCCTGCTCGCCGGTGGCCTCCCCGATCAGGTGTCTGACCGCGCCGGCCAGGGAGGCGTCAGTGCGTCCGGTGGTCTCATTCCACCTGGCCAGCACCGTCTGGACGGTGCTCGGCCCGCGGTTGTAGTCCTCCAGGGCCGCACCGGTCTTGTGGGCCAGCACCCCGCTCACGCCGACGACGAGCGCCCACTGGGTGGGGAAGGAGATGGTCTGATCGATGCGCATCGGGTCGAATCCGGCCAGGAGCAGCCGGTCCTGGGCGCCGCACAGCATACCGGTGTGGTCCTCGCTCCCGCCGCGGGTGCCCACCCCGCTGGTCCCCGGCAGGTCCCGCCACGCCCGTCCGCCCTCCACGGCGGCGAGGTAGCCGGCCAGGGACAGCCGGTCGGGCATCGACTCGACCCACCGGGGATCCTCGTCCCAGCCATTGAGGGAGGCCAGGGCCAGGGCCGTGGCGCACACCAGTGCGGAGGACGAGCTCATCCCGGAGGCCGGCGGCAGGTCCGAGGAGAGGGACAGGTGGGCCGCGGCTCCCGCCCCGAAGTTGAGGGTGAGGCGGTCCAGCACCGTCTGAAGGTAGCGGCCCCAGTGGCCCGCCTCCAGGCCCGGGTCCACCCCGGCGCGCAGGGTCACCGGATCGCCGCAGTCCGTGGTGGCGGTCAGGGACCCCGGCGGCCCCGCCACGCGACGCGCCCGCGCCGTGATCGCCCGGTCGACGGCGCCGACCAGGACCGAGCCGCCGGCGTAGTCGGTGTGCTTGCCCAGCACCTCGACGCGCCCGGGCACCCGCCAGGCGGTCTCCTCGGGCGCCTCACTCAACGCCCCCTGCGTCTCCCGGCTCACAGCGACACCTCCGTCCCGGACAGGCGGGCCTCGACCTCGGCGATGTCCTCGCGCCGCGACAGGTCCAGGACCCCACCGGTCGCAGGGAGGACCGAGACCGGACCGGGTAGGGCGCGCACGGCGTCGACGATCTCCAGCTCGCCGCGCGGCGAGGGGGTGATGCGGCGGCAGGCGGTGAAGATCTCCGGGGTGAACCGGAAGGCGTTCATTGACACCGGGGCGTGGGGCCCGGCGGCCCGGACCACCTCCGTTGAGGGCTTCTCCACGATCTCCTCCAGCGCCCCGTCGCGGGCGCGCACGAGGGCGAAGGCGGCGATCCGCTCGGCGGGGATGTTGGACTCGGCCACCAGGGCGGCACGGTCGAAGCCGGCCAGGGCGTTGCTCCGGTGGCGGGCCAGGTCGCGCAGCACCTGACGGGGGTAGTAGTTGTCCCCGTTGACCATGAGGAAGGGCTCCCCGTCCACGGCCGCCTCGGCGGACAGGACGGCGTCGGCCGTCCCCAAGGGGATGACCTGGACGGCCAGGTCGATCGTGAGCCGGGTGAGCTCCAGGGAGTCGAGGTGGCGGCGGAAGTCCTCGTGCTCGGGTCCCACGACCAGGACGGCCCGCTCGATCCCGGCGTCGACCAGGGCCGAGAGGCTGTAGTCGATGAGCCGGTGCTCGCCGATGGGCATGAGGGCCTTGTAGCCGCTGGCCGCGGCCGTGGCCTGCTGGGAGGTCAGGCCGGAGCCGGCCGGGCTGCTCGCCCGCATGCGTGTGCCCAGGCCCCGGGCCAGGACGACGGCGACACGGGTGTGCTCCGCCGCGCCGCCCACCGTCTCAGTGATCGCGTCTGTCATGGGTTCCTTCCTCCTACCCGTCTCAGGCATCCAGGCCGTAGTGGCTCGCGACGGCGGCCGCGGTGGCCCGGGCCTCGTCACCGGTGGGCATCTCGGCGAAGACCCGCAGGAGCGGCTCGGTCCCCGAGAAGCGGATCGTCACCCAGCCGCCGCAGGTGAAGTAGACCTTGCAGCCGTCCTCCCACGAGACGCGCTCGACATCGTGGGTGAAGTCGGGCAGGTCGTGAGCCCCGAAGATGCGCTCCTCAAGCTCGGCGCGCCGCTCGCAGGTGAAGCCGTAGGCGTTCTCCACCATGACGAGCTCACCGTACCGGGCCACGATGTCGGCGTAGAGCTCGGAGAGCCGCTTGCCTGAGGCCGCCACCGCCTCCACCAGCAGCGAGCCGGCGTAGACCCCGTCCTTGCCGGGAATGTGACCGCGCACGGTCAGGCCCCCGGAGGACTCGCCCCCGATGACGGCCCCGGTCTCGGCCATCTTGGCGCTGATCCACTTGAAGCCGACGGGCACCTCGTAGCAGACCTGCCCGTGGGCGGCCGCGACACGATCCAGCAGGTGAGTGGTGGACATGTTGCGCACGGCCGGACCGCTCCACCCCTTGCGGGTCAGCAGGTAGTCGTAGAGCAGGACCAGGACCTGGTTGGGGGTGAGGTAGGCGCCGGTGTCGTCGATGATGCCCAGGCGGTCCGCGTCCCCGTCGGTGGCGATGCCCAGGTCCGCACCGGAATCGACGACGGCGTTGCGCAGGGTGGTGACGGTCCCCTCGGTGGGTGAGGGCATGCGGCCCCCGAACAGCGGGTCGTGGCGGTCGTGGATGACGTCCACCTGGCAGCGGGCGGTCAGCAGGATCGTCTGCAGGCTTGTCTCGGAGACCCCGAACATCGGGTCCAGCACGATGTGCATGTGGGCGTGGCGGATGGTCTCGGTGTCGAGCTTGTCGATGATGGCGTCCAGGTACCAGTTGATGGAGCGCTGGATGGTGACGAGCTCGCTGGAGCGGGCCTCATGTGGCTCGACGCTGCGCACGGCCGCGTCGGTCAGGTCCCGCAGGGAGGCGGTGAGCTCGTCAGTGACCGCCAGGTCGGCGTCGCGGCCGCCGGGCAGGAAGATCTTGATGCCGTTGTACAGGGCCGGATTGTGGGAGGCGGTCACGGCCATCCCGTAGGCGGCCCCCAAACGGCGCACCGTCCACATGGTGGTGGGGGTCGGGGAGGGGCGGTCGATGAGGGTGACCCGGATGCCGTTGCCGACGAGCACCTCAATGGCCCACCAGGCGGCGGTATCGGACAGGAAGCGACGGTCGTAGCCGATGACGACGCCCTGTTCGGCCGTGCCCTCCTTCAGGATGCGGTTGGCCAGCCCCTGGGTCAGGAGCCTGACATTGGCGCGGGTGAACTCGTCGCCGATCACGGCTCTCCAGCCGCCGGTGCCGAAGTGGATCATGGGGGGTTCCTCTGCGGAGGTGCCGTTGCCCGGGACGGGGCGGCGAGGTGGATAGGGGTGTGGTGAGGGAAGGTGCTGCTGGGGCTCAGCCCTTGACGGCGCCGGCCGCCAGGCCGGACTGCCAGAAGCGCTGCAGGCCCAGGAACAGCACGATCAGGGGGATGACACCCAGGAGAGCGCCCTGGAGGAGCGCCCCGTACTGGGGGTTGAAGTAGGTCGACATGCCGTAGAGCCCCAGGGTGACGGGCTTGAGCTCGGCGGAGTTGATGGTCATCAGCGGCAGGAAGAAGTTGTTCCAGGTGGCCACGAAGATGAACAGGAAGATGGTCACCATCGCCGGTGCGAGCAGCCGCAGCACGATGGTGAAGAAGATACGGATCTCGCTGGCCCCGTCGATGCGGGCGGAGTCGATGATCTCGTTGGGCACCGAGGAGTCGGCGTAGACGCGGCCCAGGAAGACCCCGAAGGGGCTGACCGAGCACGGCAGAATGATCGACCAGACGGTGTTGGTCAGGTGCACGGCGTCGAGGACCAGGTACAGCGGAATGGTCAGCAGCGCGATGGGCATGAGCAGGCCGGAGAGGATGACGACCTGGACGGCGCCCCGGCCCGCGAACTCGAACTTCGCCAGGCCGTAGCCGGCGGCCACCGACAGCAGCGTGCCCAGCACCCCGGCGACGGTCGAGTAGAGCAGGGAGTTGAGGATCCAGCGCCAGAAGAGCCCCTGGGTCCAGCTCATGAGCGCGCTGTAGTTGGTGGAGAAGCTGTTGCGTCCAGAGAACCACCACCCGGAGGTGGTCAGCAGGTCGGAGTTGGACTTGGTGGAGGAGACGATGAGCCAGTAGACCGGGCCGAGCATGTAGGCCAGGACGATGACCAGGACCGCGATGGTCACGGCCCGTGCGGGCACCGACGGGCGCAGCGAACGAGGAGTGTCGGTGGGCTTCACTTGTCGATCCTGTTCTGCACGAGGGCGTAGAGGGCGGCCAGGACGCCGGCCACCAGGGCGATGAGGACGGAGATCGCCGAGGCCGGCCCCGAGCCGGACGGTGAGAGCGCACCGGTCATCGAGTTGTAGGCCATCATCATTGGCGTGTAGTCCAGCCCCATCCACTGGTTCTGGCTGTAGAGAACAGTGGGTTCGTTGAACAGCTGCACCGTCCCGATGATGGAGAGCAGGACCGCCAGCAGCGAGGCGGAACGAACCATGGGGATCTTGATACGCCGGACGATCTGCCAGCCGGTGGCCCCGTCGATGCGGGCGGCCTCGTAGAGCTCGCGGGGCACGGACTGCAGCGCCGCCAGGAAGATGAGCATGTTGTACCCGGTGAAGGTCCACGTCGTGATGTTGGCCATCGACCACAGGATGATGCTGCGACCGAAGAAGTCCACCTTGAGACCCACCAGTCCCAGCAGCTCATTGATGGGGGAGAAGCTGGGGTTGTACATGTAGAGCCACATGATCGCGGCCACGATCCCGGGGATCGCGTAGGGCAGGAAGAAGCCCAGGCGGAAGACCGTCACCCGCTTGACCAGGAGGGAGTCGAGCACCAGTGCCAGGGCGAGGGCCGCCAGGATCATGACCGGGACCTGGACCACGCCGAACAGCAGGACCCGCCCCAGTCCCTTCCAGAAGGCGGGCTGTCCCGCCGCCTGGACGTAGTTGTCCAGGCCCACGAAGGTGCTCACCTTCTCCCCGCCGCCGTAGAGGTCCGAGCCGGAGGCGACGTCGCGGAAGAAGGACCGGTAGACCGACACCACGATCGGAATGAGGAAGACGACGGCGAACATGGCCAGGAACGGGGCCACGAACCCGATGCCCGCCCGGGCCTCCCTGCGCTTTCGCAGCGAGGTGGTGCGGATGGCGGATGCGCCCGTGGTCGTTGTCGTCGTGCTCATGATGCTCTCACTTCGATCGTGGTGCCGGTGGCTGCCTGTGTCTGCCGGTGGGCTGTGCTCGATCGCCTACTCGGCGACGGGCAGGTTGGCGTCCTTCAGGGAGCTGACCGAGGTCTTCTGGGCCGCCTGGAAGATCTCATCGACCTTGCCGGTCCCCTTCCCGGCCGCCTCGGCGGCCTTGGTCATGGGGTCGGCCAGGGAGGGCCAGGTCGGCATGAAGCCGAACTTGGAGTTCACGGCCGCATTGGCCTTGGTGAACTCGGCGTAGACGTCCTGGCCTCCGAAGAAGGTGGAGATGGTCTGCGGGGTCTTCACCGGGGCCTTCGCGGTCAGGACCAGTCCCTGGGTGGCCAGGTCGTCGACCTGGGTGTTGAACCAGTCGTTGAAGGCCATGGCTCCCTCGGGGTTGGAGCAGCCCTTGAGGACGGCCACGCCCGAGCCGCCGTCGGGACCGGACATGGCCTTGTCACCGAAGGCGGGCAGCTGGGCGACCGCCCAGGACCCGGCATTGGGGGAGTCCTTCATGGTGTCGGCCAGGAGCGCGCCCTCCCAGGCGGCCCCGATGGTGCCGATGAGCTGCTGGTCGACCAGCGCCTTGCCGAAGGAGTCGTCCCAGCGGTTGGCCACGAGGGCCGACTTGGAGTCCAGGACCCCCTGCCAGAAGGAGGAGACCTTGGCGGTCTCGGGGCTGGAGACGTTGACCTTCCACTTGTCGTTCTCAGCGCTGAACCACTGGGCATTGGCCGCGGCTGCCTGGCCCGCCAGGGTGTTGGGGGCCTCGTCGGGCTCGAAGGCCAGGGCGTACTTGCCCTGCTCGGCCGCCTTCTTGGCGACCTCGGCCAGTTCGGCGCTCGTCGTGGGCACCTTCAGCCCGAGCTGGTCGAAGGCGGCCTTGTTGTAGAAGTAGACCAGTGGGCCGGAGTCCTGCGGCAGGCCAACGACGGTCTTGCCCACGGTCATCAGCGACATCGACCCCTCGGAGAAGTGCTCCTTGTACTTCTCGGCCTGGGCGGAGACGTCGGTGAGCAGGCCGGAGGCGTAGAGCTTGGGGATCTCGGCGTAGCCGACCTGGGCCAGGCAGGGGCCGGTCCCGGCCTTGACGTCGTTCTCCAGCTTGACGTTCATGTCCGCGGCCTTGCCGTCGAACTTGGTGGCCTCGACCTTCATGTCGGGGTGCGCGGCGTTCCAGCGGGCCACGATGTCGTTGACCTTCGTCATCCCCTCGCCGTCGGGCAGGCGGTGCAGGTAGCGGATGACGCCGCCGGAGGAGGCCGAGCCGGATGAGCCGGTCGTGGCCGAGCATCCGGCGGTGAGCATCGCGAAGGCGAGCAGCGAGGCGGCCAGTGCGTGTTTCTTCATGGGAGTTTCCTTCTTCGTCATTGAAAAGGCCCGGCGTCTGCCGGAAGGAGTGGGGGCGCGGCGGAGCGGTGACGCGGAGTCGTCGATGCTGTTGGTGCCGGTGCGCGCCCGAGAGCGGAGAGTGGATATGGAACGGGGGTGCTCACTGCGAGGCAGCGGTGAGCCACTGGTGCCCTCCTTCCTCCAGACGGACCGTCCGGGGGCCCTGGGGGGTTGGCACCGTCGTGGTGACGGGCTCCAGGGAGTTGTTGATGACGAGGGTGGTGCGGCCGTCGGGGTAGGCGGCCACCTCCACCCTGGGGTCGAGGGCGGCCCACTGGGAGAACTCCTCCTGGCGGCCCGCGGCCCAGAAGACGGCCCGGTGCAGCAGCCGGGAGTTCTGGGCGCTGTACGGCAGGCCCGTGGCGTACACCGCCCGGCCCCGACCCGGCTCGTGGACCGCGAGGCGGACCTGGCCGTCCTCGGCGTCGAGAACCCGGGTGGCGGGACTGGTGACGACGATGTCGGGGGTCCCCTCGCCGTCGTCGAGGCCGCCGGTCAGGTCCTGGGTGATGAAGTGCTCCTGCACCTCGGGAGGCCGACGGCGTGTGCTCAGGCCCCAGCCGATCTCCCGGTCGACGCCCAGGACGTCGGCGAGCTGGAAGGTGACCCCGTGGGCGGGGTGGGCGCTGGGAGCCCCCACCCCGATGAGGCCGCCGCCGCCGGCCACGAAGGAGCTGACCGCGGCCACCAGCTCGGCATCCGCCCACTGCTCGCCCCCGGAGAAGGCGGTGCCCTCGGCGCCGGCGCAGATGAGGACCTTCACGTCCGGGGCCAGGCCGGCGCGCACGTCGTCGAAGGACAGGAACTCCACGTCCACCGGCAGGCCCGACAGCGCCTCGAGGACCCCCAGGTAGGTGTAGGTCTGGCGGTACCACAGCGCGTGCGCGACCATGTGCGTCATCCAGGAGCGCAGGCGGCCCCAGGAGTTGACGACCGCGACCTTGAAGCCGGGGGTCAGCGGCCGCCGCCCCGCGGAGCGCTCGTGGATGGAGCGGAACTCCGCGACGATCTGCTCGACGCGGTCGATGAAGTCGGGGTGCTCCACGGCCAGGGACAGGTAGCCGCCGTAGCCGATCCGGTCCAGGGGGGAGCGCACGATGGCGCGCCGGGCCTCCAGCCAGCTGCGGTTGGCCTCGGAGACGGGATCGCCCCCCGGGTGGAAGACATCGGGGAAGAAGTACGGCAGGAACCGACCCTCGGTGTAGCGCACGTGCGGGATGTCGGCGATCATCCGGCAGGTCGCCCCGGATCCGACCGAGCCGACGACGGCGTCCAGGCCGGTGCTGGCGAAGTGCTCGCCGTAGGGCTCGGTGCCGATCCAGTTGTCACCCAGGAACATCATCGCCTCCTTACCCTGGGCGTGGACGGCGTCGGTCAGCTCGCGCACCCGGGAGCACACGAAGCGCTGCTGGAAGTCGATCCAGTCGCGGAAGGCGCGGGTGGGGACCCGGAAGGGGGAGTTGTAGTAGCCGGCGTCGACGAAGTCCTCGGCGGTCAGGCGGTAGCCGTACTCCTCCTCGAAGGCCTCCAGGGCGGGGACGCTCACCGAGGCGGAGTAGCCGAACCAGTCGACGAAGCGCTCGGTGGCGTCGGCGCCGTAGACGAGGGTGAAGTGGTAGAAGAAGGTGGTGAAGCGGACCACGTCCACCTCGGGGTGCTCCGTGAGCCAGGCGCTCAGGTGGGTGCGCACGTGGGACCACGTGGCCTCGTGGCGCACGTCGAAGGGCTTGTCCTTGACGCGCGTGGGGTCCTCGTCCCAGCCGTTGGTGAGGTAGTTGTACATCTGGGTCGGATCCCAGGTCTGGACCGCCAGGAAGCTGACGGTGTAGACGTGCCCGGCGAGGGCCTCGTGCACGGTGACGGTGCGTCCGTCGGCCCCGATGCTCCACGCGGAGGCGGGCAGCTCCTGACCGGTGGTGCGGTCGTGGGCCTGCCACCAGCGCGTCACGTCGCAGCCGGTGTCGGGGCGGACCTGATCGGCGAACCAGGAGGCCAGCAGGTCGATGCTCACGGGGCCGTCGGCAGTGGCGGCGACCCTGTCGGACATGAGGAAGATGCGCGTGGCCTCATCGGGGTGGGCGTCGGCCCAGGCGTTGTCGCCGCGTCCCACGAAGTAGGTGGAGTAGACCTTGGTGGCCAGATCCGAGACGATGCCGGGCAACTCGGTGCCGTCGGAGTTCCGCACGGCGTCGGCGCCCAGGCGGGCGATGAGGCGGCGGACCTCCTCATCCATGCCGGTCTGGATCGGCAGGGTGAGGCGTCCCCCCGCCTGAGAGGGGAGCGGCGCCGCGGGCTGGGTCTGGAAAGACATCAGCACTCCTTCGGGCTGAATAGTCTGAACTCCGAACAAACTACAGCATGCGGCGCCCGTCCGCTACTGGCGAGGCGGTCGATATGCCTGGTGGCGGCTAGGAGGCGGGCCTGAGATCGACCAGGGTGGGGTTGTCGAGCACGGACTCCAGCGCCACCAGGGCCGCACCGTACGACGAGGCCCATTGGCCCAGATGGGCGGTTTCCAGCCTCGCGGCGGCGCGCTGGTCCAGCAGTCGGTCTCTCAGGGCGGAGGCGGTGGGGGAGACGAACACGTCGGCGAAGGCGGCCAGGTACCCCGACAATACGATCACCTCGGGGTTGAGGACGTCCGTCAGGATCGCCAGGGCGCGCGCGAGCGCCCGCTGGGAGAGCTTCAGCCTCCGGGTGAGCTCGGCGTCCCCGGCGTCGAAGCGCTGGCGCAGGAGCTCGATGCGCTCATCCAGGGAGGTGGTCTCATCGCGCACCGCGTCGCCCGGCGGGTAGATCGAGGTCAGGGCCTGCAGTCCGGAGCGGGTCTCCCAGCAGCCGCGCCGCCCGCAGCGGCACGCCAGGCCCTCGGGCTCCACGGGCATGTGGCCGACCTCGCCGGTCAGGCCCAGCCAGCCGCGCAGGAGGTGGCCGTCGGAGATGATGCCGGCGCCGATCCCCTCACCGCCCGACAGGTAGAGCAGGTTGCGCACCCCGTCCTGCGCGTAGCGCTCGTAGGTGGCCAGTGCGGCGAGCTTGGCGTCGTTCTCCAGCGTGATGGTGGGGACGCTCCTTCCCGGGCCCAGGCGGCGGGCGACTGCGTCGCGGACCCGGTCCGCCACGGCGACGTCGTGCCACTCCAGCGTGGAGGAGTAGCGCACGGTGTTGTCGGTGTAGTCGATGATCCCGGTCTGAGCCAGGACGATTCCCGGAACCGTCGTCCCCTGCTGCGTCAGCTGCTCCAGGGCCTGGGACAGCATGGCCGCGACGTGCTCGATCATCGTCTCGGGGCGGTGTCCGGCGTCGTCGACGAGCTCGCAGCGGCGCGCGACGACCTCTCCGGTCAGGTCCGTGATGGACAGCAGCAGCGAGGCGCCGCTGATCTCCAGACCGATGCCGGCCGCTGTGCGTGGAGCTGTGCGCAGGCCCGTGCTCGGTCTGCCGACGTTGCCCGACAGGTCCGGCTCCTCCTCGATGAGCAGCCCCCGGGAGCACAGCTCGGCCACCAGGGTTGAGACCGTCGCCTTGGACAGCCCCGTCTCGCGGGCCAGGCGCGTGCGCGACAGGGTGGGGCTCGTCTGGAGGTGGCGCAGGATGAGGGACATGTTCGAGATGCGCACGTCGGCGTGGGCCTTGGGCCTGTGTGCGCCCGGGCCTCCGAGGGGTCCCCAGAGATCCGGTCCGTCCGCCGGGATCCATCCTGCAGCCGGCACGGCAGTCTCCTCCTCCATCGGTGCCCGGTTGGTCCTGCGGACCGCGGGCGTGCCCCTCAGCGTAGTGATTCCAGGTGAGCGGGGAGGGGGATTCGGTGGGCGTCCTGCTTGTTCTCTTGTGGCGCGGAACAAGCCGGCGACGTAAATGAGACTATCACCACATTCTGTGGCCCTGAGGAGTTCCGGTTGCACATACGGACGTTGTTGGTTATGTGACGCGTTTGTGTGCGTGCGGTGCGAGGCTGCAGGGGAGTCGCGATGATCGTGATGATTTCAAGCATTCTCGATGCTTATGGGCGTTCATGCCCGACCGTGCGCGCCGGGTGGGTTCCGCCCTGTTCTGCGAACGTGGCTCCGGACACGCCCACGGGCGTGTCAAGGCCTGAAGTCCTCTGAATTCGCGGGATTCTGTGCCTGCTCAAATTGACCACTCGAACACTGCGCAGGACTATAAAACTGGCTTGCCGTCGTTGTTGGGTCCGGACACGGCTCTCACAACTCGTCTTCCGGACTCTCGCGGCCAGGCCAGGAGCTAGATCGTGAGGAGTGCAGTGAAAGTCATTGAGGCCAACCATGTCTACAAGGTCTTCGGGCGGCGACCGTCCGACGGCGTCAAGAAGCTCAAGGCCGGCAGGACGCGGGACCAGCTGAGGAAGTCAGGGCAGACCGCCGCCGTCATCGACACCTCCTTCGATGTCGACAAGGGCGAGATCTTCGTGGTCATGGGCCTGTCGGGCTCCGGGAAGTCCACCCTCATCCGCATGGTCAACGGCCTGCTGCCCATCACGGCCGGCAGCATGACCCTCTACGGGGAGGACCTGGCGCACGTCTCGAAGTCGAAGCTGCGCGAGCTGCGCCGCGAGCGCGTCTCCATGGTCTTCCAGAACTTCGCCCTCCTGCCGCACCGGACGGTGGGGGAGAACGCCGCCTACGGCCTGGAGATCCAGGGCGTGAATCGCTCCGAGCGCGAGCGCCGGGCAGAAGAGGCCCTGTCCCTGGTGGGCCTGGAGGGGTGGGGCGGCTACAAGCCCGGTGAGCTCTCGGGTGGCATGCAGCAGCGGGTCGGCCTGGCCCGGGCCCTGGCGGCTGAGACCGACATCCTGCTCATGGACGAGGCCTTCTCCGCGCTCGACCCGCTCATCCGCCGGGAGATGCAGGACCAGCTCATCGACCTGCAGGGCAAGCTCGGCAAGACGATCCTGTTCATCACCCACGACCTCAACGAGGCCATGCGCCTGGGAGACCGCATCGCCATGATGCGCGACGGTCGCGTCGAGCAGGTCGGCACCGCCGAGGAGATCCTGCGCGACCCCGCCTCCGACTACGTCTCCCGGTTCGTGGCCGACGTCGACCGCACCCGGGTTCTGACGGCCGGCTCCATCGCGGAGCCTCCGTACGCGGTTCTGGGCTCGGACCGCAGCCCTCGTGCCGCCCACAAGCTCCTGCGGGAGAACCAGCCGCCGTGGCTGCTCGTCCAGAACCGCGACCGCACGCCCTTCGGCTATGTCTGGGAGGACGACGTCGCCCGGGCGGTCAAGGAGGGCTCCGACGCGCTGCCGCTGTCCACGATCCACGAGATGCCGGTCGTGTCGCACTCGACCCCCGTCAACGAGCTGTTCTCCTACGCCGCGCAGCACGCCGCCCCCATCGTCGTCGTCGACGACGACGGACGGGTCTCCGGCGTCATCCCGCGCGTCACCCTGCTGGCCGCCATCAGTGAGCAGAACCAGGAGGCCGGGGCCTCCAGCGCCGCCAGTGCCTCCAGCGCCGATCCGGCCGCGGAGCAGACCGACGAGCAGGCCGGCAAGGCCAGTGAGACCACCGAGGCCGAAGGAGCCGACGCCTGATGATTCCCGTACAGACTCCTCTTCCCAAGATTCCCCTGGGTACTGCGGTCGAGGTCCTCATTGAGTGGATCCAGGTCCACCTCCATGGCTTCCTCACCGCGATCTCCCGGGCCGGCACCCTGGTCAACGACAACCTCGTGGACCTGCTCCTGGCTGTGCCCCCGCTGCTCATGGTGGTGGTCTTCGTCCTGATCGCCTGGATGGCGAAGTCGTGGAGGCTGGCGGTGGGGACCGCCGTCACCTTCCTCATCATCATCTCCCTGGGGCAGTGGGTCAATGCGATGGAGACGCTGGTCCTGGTGACCCTGGCGACCCTGACCGCCCTCGTCTTCGCCATCCCCCTGGGGATCTGGGCCGCCCGCAACAAGTACGTCAGCGTCCTCATCCGCCCGGTCCTCGACCTCATGCAGACGATGCCGGCATTCGTCTACCTCATCCCCTCGGTCCTGTTCTTCTCCATCGGGGTGGTGCCCGGGATGTTCGCCACGCTCATCTTCGCGATGCCCCCCGGGGTGCGCATGACCGAGCTGGGCATCAAGCAGGTGGACAAGGAGACCGTGGAGGCGGGGCGTTCCTTCGGCGCCACCGACTGGCAGATCCTGCGGGGCATCCAACTGCCCCTGGCCGTCCCCACCATCATGGCGGGCGTCAACCAGGTCATCATGCTGGCCCTGTCGATGGCCGTCATCGCGGGCATGGTCGGTGCTGACGGCCTGGGGAAGGAGGTCGTCAAGGCACTTGCGACGATCGACATCGCCAAGGGCACCGAGGCGGGTCTGTCCATCGTGTTCCTGGCGATCTACCTGGATCGGGTGACCGCGGCCCTCGGGGCGCCGCGGGAGAAGGGCTCGCTGCTCTCACTCATCAAGAAGCGGTGACCCATGACTCGACGACGCTTTTCTACTTCGCCCTCACCGGCGTCGGGCACGTATCGAAGGAACACCATGCAGACCTCCCGCCGCACCTTCACCGCCGCTCTGGCCTCCCTGGCGGCGGCGGGCGCCCTGTCCGCCTGCGGTAAGGGCTCCGGTGGGAGCAAGCGGCTCCGCCTCGGCTTTCTTCCATCATGGAGCGATGGGCTGTCCATGACCCACCTGCTCAAGACCCAGCTGGAGAAGGCCGGCTACCAGATCAAGCTCATGGATCTCAGTGAGGCCGGACCGCTGTACGCGGGCCTCAGCCAGGGGGCGGTGGACCTCTTCCCCTCCGCGTGGCCGGACGTCACCCAGAAGAGCTACATGGACAAGTACCGCACCTACATCGAGGATCTGGGGACCTACTACGACTCGGCCCAGCTGTGCTGGTCCGTCCCGGACTACTCCTCCATGCAGTCGATCGAGGACATCAAGCCCCACGCCTCGCAGATCGGCAACAAGATCATCGGTATCGAGCCGGGTGCGGGTCTGACCAAGGTGTCTCAGGAGGACGTGATCCCCGCCTACGGTTTGGGGGACATGAAGTTCCTGACCTCTTCCACCACCGGGATGCTGGCCGAGCTCAAGAAAGCGGTCGATGCCAAGCAGGAGATCGTCGTGACCCTGTGGCACCCCTTCTGGGCGAACACCACCTATGACATGCGGGACCTGAAGGATCCCAAGGGCGCGCTCGGCAAGGGGGAGGGGCTTCACTTCCTGGGGCGCGAGGGCTTCGCGCAGGACTACCCGGAGATCGCGAAGTGGCTCAAGTCCATCACGATGGATGAGGCCACCTACGGCAGCCTCGAGGACCTCGTCGTCAACACCTACGGCGAGGGCCGGGAGGATGAGGCCGCCATCGCCTGGTCCAAGAAGCACCCGCAGTACGACTTCAAGAAGTCCTGACGCCGGAGAGTCGAAGGGCTTGGGTGGGGTGCCCGCCAGGTGGTGCAAGTGCAAGCCGCCGGGCGGTGCGGGTGGGGCCCACCGACGGGGACATTTCGTGCGTCCGGGTGCGGCCCGCTCCAGCCGGGGGCATTCGACGCCGTCGGGGACCACAATCCGGTCCCCGCACGCGCAGGATGTCCCCGGTCGGAACAAAGTGTGACCGTGGGAGGGCCCTCTCAGTCCTCGATGCGGTTGCCGTCCTCGTCGAGGTAGTAGCCCTCGTCGTCGATGGGGCGGAAGGTCATCCGGCCATCGGCGATCTCCTCGGCGAAGTGCTCCCGGGTCATCAGCCGGGTCTGACGACCGCGTTCCTTCATCTCCTCATAAGACATCGGTGTCTTCCATGGCCGATCCACTGCGCAGAAGATGAGCAGGGAGGTCGCCCAGGTCAGCAGCGTCAGGTGAGTGAGGCGGTGCGGTGCGAAGACCATGGCCGCCACTGCTCCGCCAATAGCTGGGCAGATGAGGGCGGACAGGATCCGCTGCACCTTGCTCATGTCGTTGGTGCGTCGGATGCGCATGGTCAGGCGCATGGATATCGCATCCAGGGTCTCGTACGCCGCGGTCGTCAGGATGGCGAATCCTGAGATCTGGTCGTAGGTGAGTCCGGCGCGAGTGAGGGCGGACCAGATGGCCAGCACGACTCCGACAGCGAGTGCGTCGAAGACTCCCAGGAAGACTCTTCCCCCGATCACCGCTGACAGGGGGACAGCCGGCTTCCAGGGCCGGTCTGGTGTGCTGGTGACGTCGCGTGTGCTCATATGCCCTTCCCCTGACGCTCCACGCTCACAGATGACGCTCTCCCACCCTAACAGGCCTGTGATCGTCATCGCAGTTGAGGTCTGTCGAGGCGGCTGGAGCCGCCGGCTACAGCGCCGCGTGGGCCTGTGCGATGCGGCGGAGCTCGGGCAGGTGCTTGCGGGCGTCGCGGAAGTCGGCGGTGACGTACTCCGGCGGGATCGGCTGGGGCTGATGGATGCGCTCTTGGAGGGCGTCGTATCCGAGCGAGGTGTCCCACGGCCTCTCAATGAGAGCGACGAAGGCCATGAACGGCAGCCACGTGAGAGCCGTCAGCGCCGTCGTCGATGCCGGGGCGAGGAGGCGAGCGGCCAGGAATCCCGCGACCGCGGGGCAGGTCGCGGCGATGATCGTCAGCAGCAGGCCGTGCGGATCCCTCGAGCGCCAGGCCCGCATGATGAGCCGGTGAGCCGAGGCGTCGATGAGCTCGCGAATCGCCACCGCCACCAGGGAGAACAAGCACGCCCTGCCGAATCCCAGCCCGGCGCGGGTCAGCGCCGACCAGACCAGCACGATGATCGTCAGGCCGACGGCGCTGGGCAGCCCGAGAACCAGGCGGCCCACAACCATCGCGGAGACGGGCGTGACGGGCTTCCAGTGATGGTGCCCCGCGTCCCCTGACCCCGTGCTGCCCTCGTTCATGACGTCCCCTCGGCGTGATCGCGAATTCAACCGCACGAGTCATTCTACAAAGGCCCGCGGACAGGGGCCTGCGCTCACGGCCACGCTCGACGCCGGCACGGGGGCGCGAGACGGCACCGGACAGTCCAGTGCTCAGCCCCGTGGGCGTTTGCCGAGGTGGGCCCCGCCACCCTTGTCCCGGTTTCGTCGTCTTGATTGAAGATCGTGCGTATTCTGTGCCCGTGAGTCCGGACCATCAGCATGCCAACGGCGAGATCGACATCGCCTCTCTTCATGCTCAGGACTCCACGGGACTGCTGGATCGCATCGACCGCGCGGTCGTCTGGGACATTCCTCTGACGACGCCGTTTCGCGGCATCACCCGCCGCGACGGCGTCCTGCTCCACGGCCCCGGGGGCTGGGGCGAGGTCGCGCCCTTCTGGGACTACGGGTTGGAGGCCAGCGCTCCCTGGCTCGCCTCCGGACTGTGCCAGGCCCTGGGAAACTCCCTCCTTCCCCGCTACCGCGAGACCATCCCCGTCAACGTGACCGTCCCTGAGGTCGGTGCTCAGGACGCCTCCGATCTGGTGCGGGCCTCCGGAGCCAGGACTGCCAAGGTCAAAGTCAGCGGCAGCAGCGACAAGCGCTCGGCGGACCTGGAGCGCCTCGAGGCGGTCCGCTCGGCCCTGGGGCGTTCCGGCAAGGTGCGTATCGACGTCAACGGCGCCTGGGACCTGGACACCGCCCGCGAGAACCTGCCCCTCATGGACCGGGCTGCCGGAGGGCTGGAGTACGCCGAACAGCCCTGCGCCACCGTCTACGACCTGGCCGACCTACGCCGCGCCGTCGACGTGCCCATCGCCGCTGACGAGTCGATCCGGCTGTCTGCCAACCCCCTGGAGATCGTCCACCGGCGCGCTGCCGACGTCGCCATCCTCAAGGTGGCCCCGCTGGGCGGGGTGCACCGGGCCCTGGACATGGCAGAGCGCCTTGGACTGCCCGCTGTCGTCTCCTCCGCCCTGGACACCTCCGTGGGCATCATGGCCGGCGCGACGCTCGCCTTCAGCCTGCCCTCCCTCAGTCACGCCTGCGGCCTGGGGACCACGCGCCTGCTGACTCAGGACGTCGCCGAGCCCAGCGTTCGCCCCAGCAACGGGACCCTGCGTCTGGACGCCGCCGCCCCCGTCTCCGAACGCCTTCTGAACGAGGTCAAGGCGGGGCCCTACCTCACCAAGCACTGGCAGACGCGTCTGCTGCACCTGGCCGGCGCCCTGCACGCCCGCCGCCAGCGCGAGGCCCGTGACCCCAGCCGGGCCGTGGCCGGGCTGCCGCTGTAGACCCGCCCCAGCCGTGCGCAGGGCTCACCGTACTGTGACCAATCGCAGCGCAGCGCAGGCGGGGCGCTCTCGTATCCTCGCCCCTGTGACCGACTCCCCGGAGCGCCCGCAGCTCCCGCCCGCCATGGCCGACGCGCGCAGCCTCGTGGCGGCCCTCCTGGCCGAGGGCGTGCGCGAGGTCGTCCTGTGCCCGGGGTCGCGCAGCGCCCCGCTGGCGGAGGCCCTGGCCGACGCCGCCGATGCCGGGCACCTACGGCTGCGCGTCGTGCTGGATGAGCGCAGTGCCGGCTTCATCGCCCTGGGGGCCGCCCGCGCCCACGCCCTGAACGGGCACAGCCGCTGCGCCGCCGTCGTGACCACCTCGGGCACGGCCGTCTCCAACCTTCACCCGGCCGTCAGTGAGGCCGACGCCGCCGGCATCCCCCTGCTCATCATCAGCGCTGACCGGCCCCACGAGCTGGTCGGCACCGGTGCCAGCCAGACCACCGAGCAGACGGGGCTCTTCGCACCGGCCCTGCGCCTGGGGGTGGATCTGCCCGCCGACCTGGCAGCTGACCTCGGGGGCCATGCGGCCGACGCCGGCATCGCCGGGCAGGTGCGCCGCGCCGTCGCCGCCGCCACCGGGACCCTCAGTCAGGATCCCGGGCCGGTCCAGATCAACGCCCGCTTCCGTCCGCCCCTGACGGTGGAGAACTCAGCGGAGAGCTCAGTGGGGGACACCGTGGAGGATGCGGTGCCGGCCGCTCCGGCACCGCCCTTCCCGCCCATGGTCCCGGCTGCCCGGGCAGCCGTGCTGGCCGGAACCCCGGAGGCCGGTGCCGGCCAGCCGGCCGGCTCTGGCTCCTTAGCGCAGGGGAGAGGGATCGTCGTCGCCGGTGACACCGCCCACCCGGGCGTTGGCACCCTGGCCAGGTCTCTGGCCGAGCACCTCAACTGGCCACTCCTGGCCGAACCCACCTCCCAGGCCCGCAGCGGCCCGCAGGCCCTGAGCCGTTACGCCGAGCTGCTGGGCACCCCTGCGGGTCGCGCGCTCGCCCAGCAGGCCGAGCACCTCCTCGTTCTGGGGCACCCCAGCCTCAGTCGCTCCATCACCGCGCTCCTGGGGCGCGAGGATCTCGACATCACCGTCCTGACCGAGCGCGCCCGGTGGACCGACGTCTCCGGGCGGGCTCGACGGGTCGTCCCCATGGACGGTCCCGATCATGAGCCTGCCGACGCCGCCGCCCTCCGTTCGGCCCGTCTAGTCGCCTCCCTCGGCCTGGAGAGCGCCGACACGGCCTGGACCGACTCCTGGTGCCAGGCCGTGGCGGATCTTCCCGAACCGGACCACTCCAGCAGCGCCGACGCCCTGGCCCGGGCCGTGTGGGAGGCCAGTCAGGCCCCCGGTGCCCCCACCCTTCTGCTGGGCTCGTCCATGACGGTGCGGCGCCTGGACCGACTCGCCCAGCCCGGCGCCGCTGCCCCGAAGGCGGTCGCGAACCGCGGCCTGGCGGGCATCGACGGCACCATCGCCACCGGGATCGGACTGTGGATGGCCTCAGGGGAACCGGTTCGCGCCGTCATGGGAGACCTCGCCTTCCTCCACGACGCCATGTCCTTGAACCGGGGCGTGCGAGAGGAGGAGGCCGACCTGCAGGTGATCGTCGTCGACGACGGCGGGGGCGCGATCTTCTCCCACCTCGAGTACGCCCGCACCACGCCAGCGGGCCGGTTCGAACGGCTCTTCACCGCCCCTCAGCGGGCGGATATCGCTGCGCTGGCGGCAGCCCTGGGGGCCCGCGTCCAGGTCCCCCATGATGTCGAGGCCCTCCGCGGACTCCTGGCTGAACCGGTCGACGGCGTGAGCGTCGTCGTCTGGGAGACCACGAGGCACGGTCCTCACACCGTGACAACATGAACGACGATAGAGATGGACGGCAACCAGCGGGATAGGACCTGCGGCGGTGGCCCCGGCTCAGCCCGAACCCACCGCCGGGCTCTCAGCCCGCTGCGATACAACAGTTACACGATCCACAGCACAGCCCCAGGGAATCATCGGAAACGGCACAGAGCCCTGGTGTTGTCTACTCGTGGATCTGAGAGGGCGACACGCCCGAGGAGGAGCACAGATGAGCGGATACGACGAGACGAACCCGGAGGCATACCGGCCCACTGAGCCCGAGGCGGCGGCGGACGGCGCTCACTCCGGTGTCGACTCCTGGTCCGCCAGCAGCCAGGCCAGCCCGGCAACGGCGTCTTCCGTCAGCGAGGGCGCGAGCGTGACCGAGGACCACGGCGGCTACGCGGATCTCTCCCAGGCCTACACCGCCGACGCTTCCCAGCCCGAGCCGCCCACCTCTCAGCTGCCTGCCGAGCCGCCGACCTCGCAGCTTCCCGCGGAGCAGTCCGCGTCGCTCTACGCGCAGCCCGCCCAGGGGCAGTACCAGCCCCAGCAGCCGTCCTACCAGCCGCAGCAGCAGCCTCAGGGGCAGTACCCCGCCCCTCAGGTGCAGCAGGCGGCGCCGTCCAGTTACTCATCCGCCCAGCAGCCCTACCAGGGGCAGCAGACGCACCTCGGCTCGCCCTATATGAGCGTCCCGACGACGCCCGGTGGCTACGCGCCGGCCGGCGCCCCCACCGGGGAGTCCTTCTATGCGGCCTCGAAGGCCACAGGCGCTGACAGCGGAACCAAGAGGCGCCGGCGGGGGCCGGGCTGGTTCGCCCTGGTCGCTTCCGTGCTGGTCGCCTCCCTGCTGGGGGCCGGCGGTGCCGTAGGAGCGATCAAGGCTCTCGACGCCCGGGACGGCGACGCGTCACAGCGCTCCACGGCCGCCCCCACCGCCATCGCCACCGGGAGCACGACCAAGACCGTTAACAGTGCCGGCCAGGCCCCCGACTGGGAGGCCGTCTCGGCCGCCGTGTCCAACGCCGTCGTCTCCATCGCCGTCGCCACGGACAGGGGCGAGGCCCTGGGCTCCGGAGTCATCTTCGACAAGGAGGGGCACATCATCACGAACAACCACGTGGTGGCGGGGGCCTCCAAGATCCAGGTGACGCTGGCCGACGGCCGCGTCTACGACGCTGAGACCACCGGTACCGACCCCGCCACCGACCTGGCGGTCATCCAGCTCAAGGACGCCCCCGACAACCTCACGGTCGCCCAGCTCGGAGACTCCGACAAGCTGGCCACCGGTCAGGACGTCATGGCGATCGGTAACCCGCTGGGCCTGTCCTCGACCGTCACCACCGGAATCATCTCCGCCCTCGACCGGCCCGTCGTCAACTCCCAGAATGAGGACGGATCGGGCGGTTCGGCGGTCTACACCAACGCCATCCAGATCGACGCAGCCATCAACCCCGGCAATTCCGGAGGGCCCCTTTTCGATGAGAAGGGGCGGGTCATCGGGATCACCAGCTCCATCGCCACGATGAGCCGCTCCGGCGGCGGCGAGGGAGGCTCGGGAAGCATCGGCATCGGTTTCGCCATCCCCGTCAAGCTGGCCGACAAGGTCGCCAAGCAGCTCATCAAGTCCGGGACGGCCACGCACGCCTACCTGGGAGTCAGCCTTGACACCGCTGGTGCCACGGCCGACGGCGAGAAGCGCGCCGGCGCCAAGATCACCTCGGTCGAAGGTGGATCACCGGCCGACAAGGCCGGACTGAAGAAGGATGACGTCGTCATCGCCATCGATGGGAAGACCACCGCCCAGGGGTCGGCTCTCACCGGCTACGTGCGCCAGTACTCCGCCAACGACAAGGTCAAGCTCACGGTCATCCGCGACTCCAAGAAGCAGGACATCGACGTGACTCTGGCTGAGCGCAAGGACTCCTGACCGGGGCGGCTCCTGACTGCTCTACCGAGACCGACGGCTCCAGGTCCAGGAGCCGTCGGTCCGTTCTTCCTCGGTGGGTTCCAGGACGGCAAGGACGGTGCTGAGAGCCTCTGGGCCTGAGATCCTGGCGCGCAGCCGGCCGTCGGTGGAAAAAGTGTTCAGGAGGCGTTCGAACTGGCGCATGCTCAGGGGCAGGTAGCCGATGGGGTAGCGGGTCTCTAGATGATTCTTGAGAACGATGACGGCGTCGGCCTGGTGTACTCCGATGAGACGCGGGTGCTCCTTCCATGGAATCTCGTGGCTGTGTCCGTTGGTCTGAGTCAGCTCGATGCCGCTCTTGCTGACCGTAATACGACGTCTCACGGGGCGAAAGCCTTGAAGGGCCTGTAGGAGATAGGGGAGGCTCAGTGTTCCCAGTGCTGCTAAGGCTGCTGATCCGATCCAGTCACCCTGGCGGTGCAGCAACCAGGCGACTGCAGCGAGCGGTACTCCCAGAACACCCAGCAGTGGAACACCGACTTCAAATAAGAGCATGCCGGTTGGGGTCGTCATGACGACTTGATGGCTGTCGTGACTCCAGTATGTTCGGCCAGCTGAAAGAAAGTACTTGAGGCACCAGGCTGCAACCGCGTAGCTGACAATGAAGATAGCGAGGTAGATCATGGCCAGCGCTGTGGTGGTGCTTCCTGTGAGAAACATGGGGATGCTGAACATGGCTGCGGCCACGGCAATCGCTCCGAAGAACAGAGGTGCCCGATACCGGTTCTTGTCGATGCGTTCCGGCGTGATGATGGGCTGGGCTGCCTTGCCTGTCAGGAAACTCATTGCGGTCATCCTTGCGTTGGCGTATGTGCTGTCTAGCGGCTCCAGGTCCAGGAGCCGTCAGTCCGTTCTTGCTCGGTGGGTTCCAGGACGGCGAGGACGGTGCTGAGGGCCTCTGGTCCCGAGAGCTTGGCACGCAGGCGTGTACTTCTGGAGAAGGTGCTCAGGAGGCGCTCGAACTGGCGCATACTCAGGGGAAGGTAGCCGATGGGGTAGCGTAGGTCTTCGTGGTCCTTGATGGCGATGACCGCGTGTCCCTGATACACCCCGGTGAGGCGTGGGTGGGCCTGCCATGGAATGATATCCTTACGTCCATTGATTCGGGTGAGTTCGACTCCGTTGTTGCTGAGAGAGATTCTCAGCCGAGTGCCACACCCTGGGCGGAGAACTGGAAAAAAGTAACACAGGCCAATCACTCCCATCGTTGACAATCCGAATGGGATCATCCATGCACCACGAGGTCCGAGCGCCTGAACAATAATGCCCACGATGCTGGAGAATGCAAGTAGGGAAAGTGCACCTAGTTCTGCCCAAATCAATGCTGGCGGAGCAATTAACTCTATCCGCATACCATCGCTGATCCAATGCTGTTTCCCTTTGGAAATCTGGCGCCTTAGGATGAGTAGAGATGCTATGGTGCATGCCACGACAAACCCCATATAAAGAAGGCCTGTCAGTGCTGGAGTGTTGCCGGCCCGGTAAGGGAAAATGGCTATGAGAGCCACAAAAAGGCCAATCAGGGTCAGTATTGCTAGGACAATATTTCTTCCTTTGTCTGCTAGGGTTATCGGATCAATTTGAGAGTGACGCGTCATCATTCGTGCTTAACGTTCTGATGTCCTGACGGGGCAATTTTCGTAGGTCCAGTGATTGGCGCTCCTGTTTCTGTAGCGACTTCCTTTGATGTAGGCGAGGGTGAGTGCAGCGATAGGGCCGTACGTTCTGCCCCTGTCACCGCTTGTCGGGGACACGGCGTTGCTGGTGTGTTTTGAGAACAGTGTCATGTGACGTAGTCATAGCGACGGTATTCGGAATGAAGCTTCACAACTTCTGCTGGACTCTCATATAGAATACCAAGTCCAGGAGCCATCGGTCCGTTCTTCCTCGGTGGGTTCCAGGACGGCGAGGACGGTGCTGAGGGCCTCTGGTCCCGAGAGCTTGGCGCGGAGCCGAGGTGGTCGTGGATCTCCTGGTAGTTCTTGAAGGCGATGACCGTCTCACCCCGCGGGGTAGGATGGCCTGCGTCAATCGATGAAGGTGATTTCTATTAATAGGTCGTCAGAATCATCCTGCTGTCAACATACTCACCCAGGAACGCGTCCTCATAACCATCCGCCCCTTGCCGTCAATGAGTTGCTTCGCTTTGACGTTGTGCTGCTTGATCCACTTCAGTGTCAGAACGAGTCCGCATCATATGCACAAGATTCTAATGTACTCCGGAAGCCGAATGTCGTTATTGTAGATAACTCCACTAATAATACCTCCCAGGATGCAGTTCTGAACCTGTTCACTCGCAGACGACGGAGCCAGGTTGCCTTTTCCAGAAAGGTTGATGATAATCGTCAGGGCAAAAAAGCCAATGAGTAGCTTTAATGTCACCAGAACGAATCCGCTCATCATTTTCTCGTTTCTCGTTCAGTCATATTAAATGCATGCCACAGGGTGTGTTGTCAGTATTCTTGGTGGTCAGGTGCTGCTCGCCGATGCGTCGGGCAGAACTCAGCCCAGCACACCCAGCGCCCCCAGCATGGGGCGCATCTTGGCGGTCGTCTCCGCCAGCTCGTCGACCGGCTCGGAGTCCGGCATGATGCCGCCGCCCCCGAACACTCGCGCGGGCGACTGCGGTCCGGGCCCTGCTGCGGGTAGCTGGGCACTGCGCAGCGCAATGCACCACTCGCCCTCGCCGTGCCAGTCCACCCAGCCCACCGGTCCGGCGTAACGCCCCCGGTCCATGGACTCGGCCTCCTCAATGAGACGCGCAGCCGCTTGGGTCGGTGTCCCGCACACGGCCGCCGTCGGGTGCAGCGCGTCCACCAGCGCCAGCGCCCCGGTGTCCCCGGCGACGACCCCGGTGATGTCACTGGCCAGGTGCAGCACATTCGGCAGCGTCAGGACGAAGCGGGCCGGGGCCTCCACCACCGAGCACAGCGGCTCCAGCGCCGTGATCGCCGAGTCCCGAGCCAGCTCATGCTCCCGGTTGTTCTTCTCCGAGCCCTCCAGCCAGGACGCCAGGCGCGCGGTCTCCAGAGCGTCCTCACCGGCGTGCCGGCGGGCCGTACCGGCCAGCACCCTGCTCATGAGGCGTCGATCCCGCAGGCGCAGCAGCAGCTCAGGACTGGCGCCCACCATCTGGTCGACGGCGAAGACCCAGGTGGAGGGGTAGTCGCTGGCCAGGCGCCGCAGGACCGTACCGGTGGCCAGCGGCCCGCCCGGGTAGGCCAGCACGTCGCGGGCCAGGACCACCTTGCGGGCCTGCCCCGCACGCATCCGCTCCTGCGTGGCGCAGACCGCCCGGCACCACTGCTCCTCGCTGAGCGCCCCGGCCTCAACGGCGGTGGTGCCGCCGGAGTCCCCGGAGTCCCTGTCGGTGCCGGCCTGCTCCCGGTCGACCGCTGCACGAGCATCGGCCACCAGCGCCGTCAGGAGCGAGCCGGGATCCGGGTGCTCCGGCTCAGTCCCGTCGTCAGCCCCGGACACCACGGTCGTCAGCCAAGCACCGGCGTCATCCAGCCCAACGAGGACCTCGGGAACCACCAGAACCGAGGACTGCTCGGAGCTGGGGGAGAAGGTGATCGCGCCCAGCGCCACCGGCCCAGTCCCGGGGCGGACCAGCGCATCACGCCACCAGGCCGCGCCGATGACGGCCCGCCACGCGGCCCGCAGCGCCTCAATGCGATCCGCCCCGTGGGCCTCGATCACCAGGGTGCGGCCCAGGCCGATGAGTCCGCACCCCTCGTGAACCCAGGAGCTGACATCCTCGCGGCCCGCCAGCAGGTCGATGAGAGCCAGCCCCTCCAGTGCGCCCTCGGGCAGTTCATGGGTGCGGAAGGACAGCCGCGGCGGGTCGGCCAGGCAGTGCTCTGCCCTCACGACGTCGGCCTCGGGTCGCTGCTCAGGTCGGTTCTCACTGCTCGCCCTGGGCGGGCACGGGCCGCGTGGCCCGGTGAACCGCGACGATCCCGCCGGAGAGGTTCTTGTAGCCCACGCCCCGCCAACCGGCCTCCTGCATGAGGCCGGCCAGCTCCCGCTGGTCCGGCCAGGCCAGGATCGACTCGCCCAGGTAGTCGTAGGCCTCGGTGTTCGACGAGACCAGGCGGGCGGCGGCCGGCAGGGCGCTGCCCAGGTAGAAGCGGTACAAGTGGCGGAAGGCCGGCCAGGTCGGGGTGGAGAACTCCGCGATGACGATCCGCCCGCCCGGCACCGTCACCCGGCGCATCTCCGACAGTGCCCGCGCCGTGTCCTGCACGTTGCGCAGCCCGTAGGAGATGGTGATGACGTCGAAACTCTCGTCGGCGAAGGGCAGCGCCGTGGCGTCCCCGGCCACGAAGGCGATCTCGGGGTGTCGACGCTTGCCCTCGGCCACCATGCCGGTGGAGAAGTCGCAGGCCACGACCTCGGCGCCGTCGGCGGCGTACTCCACCGAGGAGGTGCCGGTCCCCGCGGCAAGGTCCAGGACTCGCGTCCCCGGCCTCGCGGCGACGGCCGTGCGCGTCACCCGGCGCCACATGTGCACCTGGAACAGGCTCATCACGTCATTGGACAGGTCGTAGCGGCGCGCAACGGCGTCGAACATCCCGGCGACCTCGCGCGGGTCCTTGGCGAGGCTGGCTCGAAGGGGGGATCGGCTCATGGGGGTCATCATCGCAAATCCCGGCCGCGGTCTCGCCGCCAAGGCATGCCGCAGACCGCTCCCAGCCGGCCTCCGACCGTGCCGGTGCCGCTCTAGGACGCAGGTCCCGTCCGACACTGTTGAAATTCGTCACTCACTCGCAGCGTAATTCTGGGGCGCCGTCATCTGTCGTTGAGGTGGGGACTTCTCTGAGGATTGCCGTCACGTCAACGAAAACCCTGGTTCGCTGCCTGTCGTTCCGCTTTCGTCATGGAGGCGTCGGCCGCCTGGGTACAGTCGGCACAGGCTCCGCCTCGTGCGGGGCCTGCATTACGGTGCCAACTGTGATGCCTATGACAACGCCCGCTGTACCAGAAGTGCCGAGGAGGGAAGCCCGAGTGACCCAGGCAGCCGCCCAGTCCAGCGCCTCCGCCTCTGCCGACGTCATCGTCGTCGGGGCCGGCCCGGCCGGATCCTCGGCGGCCTACCACATGGCCACTCTTGGCCTCGACGTCATCCTGCTGGAGAAGCAGGAGCTCGGCCGGGACAAGGTCTGTGGGGACGGCCTGACCCCCTCGGCCGTGCGCGAGCTGGTCTCCATGGGGATGGACACCACCGGCTGGCAGCGCAACCGAGGCCTACGCGTCATCGGCGGCGGGCACCTCCTCCACTTCCCCTGGCCGGAGCAGGCCTCCTTCCCCTCCTACGGGATGGCCCGCCCCCGCGCCCTGCTCGACCGCGACCTGGCCGAGCACGCCGCCGCGGCCGGCGCCCGCCTGCTCACCGGCGTCACCGTCACCGGCCCCGTCACCTCGCCCACCGGCCGCGTCACCGGCGTCGAGGCCCGCCCCACCAACCGGGTCGCCTACCCCGGCATCGAGGGGCCCACCACCTTCACCGCCCCGCTGGTCGTCGACGCCGGAGGCGTCTCGGCTCGCCTGGCCACCGCCGTCGGGCGCACCAAGAACGAGCGCCGCCCCATGGGCGTGGCCGTGCGCGCCTACTTCCGCTCCCCGCGCGCCAAGGACGCCTGGATGGAGTCCCGCCTCGAGCTGTGGGACGGCACTCCCGGCAAGTCCGACCTCCTGCCCGGCTACGGCTGGATCTGGTCCGTGGGGGAGGGGCTGGTCAACGTCGGACTCGGCTCGGTCTCCTCGCGCGCCCAGGCCACTGCCATCGACTACCGCGCCGTGTTCAACCGCTGGATGGACAACGTCCCGGCCTCCTGGGGCTTCATCAAGGAGAACCAGGTCGGCGGCCTGGTCAGCGCCGCCCTGCCGATGGCCTTCAACCGCAAGCCGCACTACGCCGATGGCCTCATGCTGCTGGGCGACGCAGGCGGCATGGTCTCGCCCTTCAACGGCGAGGGCATCGCCCAGGCCCTCATGTCCGGCCGCCTGGCCGCCCAGGCCGCCGCCCAGGCATCCGCCCGCACGACCACCTCCGGCCGTGAGCAGGTCCTGGCCCAGTACCCCAAGGCCCTCAGCTCCGAGATGGGCGGCTACTACACGCTCGGCCGTGTCTTCGTCGCCCTCATCGAGCACCCCGAGGTCATGCGCCTGTGCACCCGCTACGGGCTGCCGCGCAAGCGCCTCATGAAGCTCGTCACCAAGCTCCTGTCCGACGGGTGGGAGCGCCGCGGCGGCGACGGAATCGACCACTTCATCCAGCTCCTGACAAGGATGGTGCCGGAAGCATGAACCCCTACGCCTCCCTGCTCATCATGGCCGCGCTGGCCCTCCTGGTGGCCGTCGGCGGTCTGGCCATGAGCGCCATCATCAGCCCCGCCCGGCGCAACCGGGTCAAGGTCGCCAACTACGAGTGCGGCATCGACCCCACCCCCGCCAACACCGAGCACGGGCGCTTCCCCGTCTCCTTCTACCTGGTGGGCATGACCTTCATCATCTTCGATGTCGAGGTGGTCTTCCTCTACCCGTGGGCGACGGCCTTCGGGCGCCTGGGCTTCTTCGGGCTGGGGGCGGCCGTCCTGTTCATCGGCCTCATCACCGTGCCCTACATCCTCGAGTGGCGTCGCGGCGGACTGGACTGGGACTGACGCCGCTCTGACCGGCCAGGACCCAGCCTGACGATCCCAAGGAGAACACAGCAGTGAAGAGCATGAAGAAGCACAACGCCTACATGGCGTCCATCCCGTCCAAGCGGAATGACCCCTACGCCGCCGCTGCCGCCGAGGTGGACAGCCCGGGCTTCCTGCTGACCACCGTCGAGAAGCTCGCGGGCCTGGCCCAGGCCCGCTCCATGTGGCCCGTCACCATGGGCCTGGCCTGCTGCGCCATCGAGATGATGGCCGCCGGCACCCCCCGCTTCGACATGGCCCGCTTCGGTTGGGAGGTCTTCCGCGCCTCCCCGCGCCACGCCGACGTCATGATCGTCTCGGGCCGCGTCTCCCACAAGATGGCCCCCATCGTGCGCAACGTCTACGACTCCATGCCCGAGCCCAAGTGGGTCATCTCCATGGGCGCCTGCGCCTCCTCGGGAGGCATCTTCAACAACTACGCCGTCGTCCAGGGCTGCGACCACATCGTCCCGGTGGACATCTACCTGCCGGGCTGTCCGCCGCGCCCCGAGATGCTCCTCAACGCCATGCTCGAGCTCACCCGTCAGATCGAGAAGAAGCCGCTGTTCAAGCACCGTGAGGAGATCGCCCGCGCCGTCGAGGCCGCCGCGCTGTCGGCCACCCCCACCCATGAGATGAAGGGCCTGCTGGCATGAGTGAGAAGAACACCCCGGCACACGACTCAGGCTCCGAGGCCCTGACCGAGACTCCCGAGGCCCCCGCCGTCCCCGCGGTCGCCGGCACCCCCGTGCGCCCCGAGCTGCGCTTGGAGGTCATCACCGCCCCCACCGGCCAGTTCGGCGCCTCCGACGCAGGCGACACCACCGGCTACGGCGAGCACCGTAGCGTCGTCACCCTCGCCCCCGCCGCCGCGCGCCCCTACGGCGGCTGGTTCGACGACGTCGTCGACGCCCTCATCGAGGACCTCCAGGAGGCCGGCATCGACCCGGCCGCCGCCATCGAGAAGGTCGTCATCGAGCACGACGAGCTCACCCTGTTCATCGCCCGCGAGCACCTGCTCGACGTCGCCCGCCCCCTGCGCGACGACCAGGACCTGCGATTCGAGCTGTGCCTGGGCGTCAGCGGCGTCCACTACCCCGAGCTGGCCGGGCGCGAGCTGCACGCCTGCATCCAGCTCATGAGCCTGACCCACGGCGGACGCCAGCTGCGCCTGCAGGTCGCCTGCCCTGAGACCGACCCGCACGTGCCCTCCCTCGTCTCGCTCTACCCCGGCAACGACTGGCACGAGCGCGAGACCTGGGACCTCATGGGCATCGTCTTCGACGGCCACCCCCACCTGACCCGCACCGCCATGCCCGACGACTGGGTGGGCCACCCCCAGCGCAAGGACTACCCGCTGGGCGGCATCCCCGTCGAGTACAAGGGCGCCCAGACCCCGCCCGCCGACACCCGGAGGTCCTACCGCTGATGAGCACCGCACGCACCTTCCGCGCCTCCGGCCCCGCCACGGACGAGCTGTCCGCCGGCGCCGAGCAGTTCACCGTCAGCGGCGGGGACTGGGACGACGTCGTCGCCCAGATCGCCGAGCGCGACGAGGCCGACCGCCTGCGCAACGACCGGATTGTCCTCAACATGGGCCCGGTCCACCCCTCCACCCACGGCGTGCTGCGCCTGGTCCTGGAGGCCGACGGCGAGGTCGTCACCGAGGTCCGCGTCGGAACCGGCTACCTGCACACCGGTATCGAGAAGAACATGGAGTACCGCACCTGGGTGCAGGGCGAGACCTTCGTGACCCGCATGGACTACGTGGCCCCCTTCTTCCAGGAGGTCGCCTACGCCCTCGCCGTCGAGAAGCTCCTGGGCATCACCGACGACATCCCGGAGAAGGCCACCGTCACCCGTGTGCTGCTCATGGAGCTCAACCGCATCGCCTCCCACGTCGTGGCCGTGGGCACCGGGGGCAACGAGATGGGCGGCACCACGCTCATGACCATCGCCTTCCGCTGCCGCGAGAACATCCTCAAGGCCTTCGAGATGGTCTCCGGGCTGCGCATGAACCACGCCTACATCCGCCCCGGGGGCCTGGCCCAGGACATCCCCGAGGGCTTCACCGAGTTCGTGCGCTCGGTCATGCCGGACATCAAGAAGGACATCCACGAGCTCGAGCTGCTGCTCCTGGAGAACCCGATCCTCAAGTCCCGCTTCATCGGCGTGGGGGAGATCAGCCTGGCCGGAGGGCTCGCCCTGGGCCTGACCGGGCCCTGCCTGCGCGCGGCCGGCTACCCGCTGGACATCCGGCGCACCAACCCCTACTGCGGCTACGAGACCTACGACTTCCGGGTCCCCACCTACAAGGTCTCCGACTGCTACAACCGCCTGCGCATCCGCCTGGACGAGGCCTACGAGTCCCTCAAGATCGTCTCCCAGTGCCTGGACCGCCTCGAGGAGATCGCCGCCCGCGGCGACGACCCCTCCAACACCACGATGGTGGCCGACCCGACCATCGCCTGGCCCGCCCGCATGTCCATTGCCACCGACGGCCAGGGCCAGTCCCTGGAGCACGTGCGCGAGATCATGGGCAGCTCCATGGAGTCCCTCATCCACCACTTCAAGCTGGTGACTCAGGGCTTCCGGGTCCCGGCCGGACAGGTCTACCAGACCGTCGAGCACGCCAAGGGGATCCTGGGCGTCCACGCCGTCTCCGACGGCGGCACCCGCCCCTACCGGGTCCACTTCCGCGACCCCTCCTTCTCCAACCTGCAGTCGCTGGCCATGATGGGGGAGGGCGGCATGATCGCCGACCTCGTGCCCACCCTGGCCTCCATCGACCCCGTCCTGGGAGGCGTGGACCGCTGATGAGCACCACCGAGAACGCAGTCAACCCGGCCGTCGAGACCATCGCCACCGTCAGCGCGGTCGGCCCGGTGGGCACCGTCGCGCAAGCCGCCGTGGCCGCCGGCTACAGCTCAGAGGTCGCCCAGAGCCTGCAGGTCGACATCGAGCGGATCATCGCCCGTTACCCGGCGGGCAAGGAGCGCAGCGCCCTCATCCCGATGCTCCACCTCATCCAGTCCGTGGACGGCTACGTCTCCCCGGCCGGCATCGCCCTGTGCGCCGCCCGACTCGGCCTGGAGCGGGCCGAGGTCAGCGCCGTGGCCACCTTCTACAGCCAGTTCCGCCGTCACCCGGTGGGCACCTACCACGTGGGCGTGTGCACCAACGCCCTGTGCGCCGTCATGGGTGGGGACGAGATCTGGAAGGCGGTCACCGAGCACACCGGCCTGGGCGCCGAGGAGACCAGCGAGGACGGCACCATCAGCCTCGAGCGCGTCGAGTGCAACGCCGCCTGCGACTACGCCCCCGTCGTCATGGTCAACTGGGAGTTCTTCGACAACCAGACCCCCGACTCCGCCGTCGCCATGATTCAGGCCCTCGAGCGCGGCGAGGACGTCGCCCCCACCCGCGGTCCCGAGACCGTCCCCACCTTCCGCGAGAACGAGCGCCTGCTGGCCGGCTTCGAGGACGGCCGCACCGACGAGGGGCGCGGCCCCGGCGAGCCGACCCTGCGTGGCCTGCGCATCGCCCGCGAGCAGGGCTGGACCGCGCCGAAGGAGGAGACCAAGTGAGTGACACCGCCACCTACACCGCGCCGGGGACCCTCACCCCGGTCCTGAGCGACCTGTGGGACCAGGAGCGCTCCTGGACCCTGCAGACCTACCTCGACCACGGCGGCTACGAGGGCCTCAAGAAGGCCAAGACCCTCAGCTGCGAGGAGCTCATCGGCCTCATCAAGGACTCCGGCCTGCGCGGACGCGGCGGCGCCGGCTTCCCCACCGGCCTGAAGTGGTCCTTCCTGCCCCCGGTCGACGGCGGCCCGCGCTACCTCGTGGTCAACGCCGACGAGTCCGAGCCGGGCACCTGCAAGGACATCCCCACCATCATGTCCAACCCGCAGGCGCTCATCGAGGGCATCGCCATCACCTCGCGTGCCATCGGCGGCGACCACGCCTTCGTCTACCTGCGCGGCGAGGTCCCCCACGTCTACCGCCGCCTGCTCAGCGCCGTGCGCGAGGCCACCGAATCCGGCCTGCTGGACACCGGCTTCGGGCTCGACGGCCAGCAGCGGCTGCGCATCACCGCCCACGCCGGTGCCGGCGCCTACATCTGCGGTGAGGAGACCGCCCTGCTGGACTCCCTGGAGGGCCGCCGCGGCCACCCCCGCCTCAAGCCGCCCTTCCCCGCCGTCGCCGGCCTCTACGCCCGGCCCACGGTGGTCAACAACGTCGAGACCATCGCCTCGGTCCCGGCGATCCTGGCCCGCGGCGCCCAGTGGTACTCCACCATGGGCACCGAGAAGTCCAAGGGCCACGGCATCTTCTCCGTCTCCGGCCACGTGGCCCACCCCGGCCAGTACGAGGCCCCCTTCGGCATCACCATGCGCGAGCTCATCGAGCTCTCCGGCGGCATCCGCCCCGGCCACGAGCTGAAGTTCTGGGTGCCGGGAGGCTCCTCGACGCCGATCTTCGGCCCCGACGAGCTCGACGTCCCCCTGGACTACGAGTCCGTGGCCGAGGCCGGCTCCATGCTGGGCACGCGCGCCCTGCAGGTCTTCGACGAGACCGTCTCCGTGGTGCGTGTGGTCACCCGGTGGACCGAGTTCTACCAGCACGAGTCCTGCGGCAAGTGCACCCCCTGCCGTGAGGGCACCTACTGGATGCGGCAGATCATGCTGCGCCTGGAGGCCGGGCGCGGTCTGCCCGGCGACGTCGAGAAGCTCGAGTCCATCGCCTCCAACATCGCCGGACGCTCCTTCTGCGCCCTGGGTGACGCCTCCGCCACCCCGGTGCTGACCGGCATCAAGCGGTTCCGTGAGGAGTTCGAGGCCGGCTACACCGCCGCCGCCGGCGAGCTCTTCCCCTACGCCGCCTCCTCCGTCTTCGAAAGCGCACGGTGAGCCATGACTGCTGAGACGACCACCAAGAGCTCCGCACCCGCGGCGCCCCCGGCCCCCGAGATGGTCCACATGACCATCGACGGACTGCCCGTCGAGGTCGAGAAGGGGACCCTCCTCATCCGCGCCGCCGAGCAGGTCGGCGTGCGCATCCCGCGCTTCTGCGACCACCCGCTGCTCGCGCCGTCGGCCAACTGCCGCCAGTGCCTGGTGGAGGTGGCCATGCCGGGGCGCGACGGCGTCGTGCGGCCCATGCCCAAGCCCCAGCCCTCCTGTGCCATGACCGCCATGGAGGGCATGGAGATCTCCACCCAGGCCACCAGCGAGGTCGCCGCCAAGGCCCAGGCCGGCACCATGGAGTTCCTCCTCATCAACCACCCGCTGGACTGCCCGGTATGCGACAAGGGCGGCGAGTGCCCTCTGCAGAACCAGGCCCTGGAGCTCATGGCCTCCGGCGCCCAGTCCGCCACCCGCTTCACCGACGTCAAGCGCACCTTCCCCAAGCCGCTGCGCCTGACCAGCAACATCCTCCTGGACCGCGACCGGTGCATCCTGTGCCAGCGCTGCGTGCGCTTCGCCGACCAGATCCCCGGTGATCCCTTCATCGCCCTCCAGGGCCGCGGCGGCGGGCACCCCTCCTTCGACATGGACGGCGAGCCAGAGCACACCGGCGGCCTGTACTCCGAGCAGATCGGGCGCTTCGACGCCCGCGTCCTGGACTTCCACACCGAGGCGCCCCAGGAGGGGCTCGACGCCGACCTCCAGACGATCCGCGGCGTGCCCTCCCTGAGCGCCCTGGGAGACCTGACCGGCCCCGGCGGCGAGCCCGGCGCCTCCGACGGCACCGACTACGGCCCCGACCTCGGCACCGGCCGCGACGACCTGGACGCCTCCGGGCGCCCCTTCGCCTCCTACTTCTCGGGCAACATCATCCAGATCTGCCCCGTGGGCGCCCTGACCTCCGCGAAGTACCGCTTCCGGGCCCGCCCCATGGACCTGGTCTCCACCGACTCCGTCACCGAGCACGACGCCTCCGGCTCCGCCATCCGCGTCGACATGCGCCGCGGCGTCGTCCTGCGTCACCTCGCCGGCAACGACCCCGAGGTCAACGAGGAGTGGATCACCGACAAGGACCGCTTCGCCTTCACCTGGTCCTCCCAGCCCGACCGCCTCACCGTGCCGCTCGTGCGCGACGAGGAGACCGGCGAGCTCGTCACCACCTCCTGGTCCGACGCCCTGGACGTGGCCGCCCAGGGGCTGGCCCGCGCCGCCGCAGACGGGGGAGTGGGGCTCCTGCCCGGCGGCCGCCTCACCCTGGAGGACGCCTGGGCCTGGTCCCGCTTCGCCCGCACCGTCCTGGGCACCAACGACATCGACCAGCGCGTGCGCAGCCACAGCCAGGAGGAGGACTCCTTCCTGGCCGCTCGCGTGGCCGGCACCGGACTGGGCGCCGTCACCTACCGCCACCTGGAGCGGGCCGGACAGGTCCTGCTCCTGGGCCTGGAGCCCGAGGACGAGTGCGGCTCCCTGTTCCTGCGCCTGCGCAAGGGCGTGCGCGCCGGCGGCGTCAAGGTGGCCACCGTGACCACCTGCCTGAGCGCCGGCAGCCGCAAGCTCTCCGCCCAGGCCATCCTCACCCCGCCCGGTGAGGAGGCCCGCGTCGTCGCCCACCTCAGCCAGACCCACCCCGAGCTCGTCGAGGCCCTGCGGGCCGACGGCGCCACCATTCTCATCGGTGAGCGCGCCGCCCGCGTCCCCGGCCTGCTGAGCGTCGCCGACGCCCTGGCCACCGCGACCGGCGCCCACCTGGCCTGGGTGCCGCGTCGCAGCGGCGAGCGCGGCGGCATCGAGGCG
>NZ_KV789090.1:0-80505 GCF_001807465.1 Actinomyces sp. HMSC08A09
CCTCAACGCCTGGGCCGCCGCCGGCTGGGAACGTTCCAAGGTGGGGCTGCCCACCGGACGCGCAGTGCGCCAGGCCGACGGCACCACGACCCAGACCTTTGAGAAGGGCAGCATCTCCGTGGCGCCCAACGGGAAGGTGACCATCCGCTGACATCCCGCACCGGGGGAGCGGCGAGGCGGCCAGAAGTGCGTGAGACAGCTCATGAGACACTGGCCGCCTCACCGCTTCCTTACCAGCCGCCTTCATCGACCACCTGCCGGGAAGGACCTCCACATGAACCGAGGACTCGTCTACTTCCACTTCGATCCTCATCATCAGGTCCGCGACTACGTCGTCGCCGCGCTCAGCTCCCTGCGGCCCCACGCCAACCACATCCTGCTGGTCTCCAACTCACCCATCAGTGAGGTCGACCGCGCCCGCCTGGCGACCTGCTGTGATGAGATCCTTCCGCGTCCCAATGAGGGGCTCGATGCCGGCGCCTACCGAGCCGGCCTGGAGCACCTGGGCTGGGAACGGCTCGCCGACTTCGACGAGCTCATCCTGACCAACCACACCTACTACGCGCCGCTGCGGCCCTGGGAGGAGGTCCTCACCCGCGCCGCGGGCTGGGGCGATATCTCCTTCTGGGGTATGACCGAGCACGCCACCATGCGCCCCCACCCCTTCCTCGCCCAGCGCGAGCTGCCCCGCCACCTCCAGTCCCACTGGATCGCGGTGCGCCGCAGGCTCCTGACGGACCCGGCCTTCCGGGAGTACTGGGAGCAGATGCCGCCGGTCTCCTCCTACCGCGACTCCATCCAGTGGCACGAATCGCGCTTCACCGGCCACTTCGCCGAGCTCGGCCACACCTGGCAGGTCGCCTTCCCCGTGGACCGCTACCGCTCGGAGAACCCGGCCATCGAGGAGGCCCCAGCGCTGCTGGCCGACGGCTGCCCCCTGCTCAAGCGCCGCGCCCTCTTCCACGACCCGCTCCACCAGGACCGCCAGGCCGTCGTCGGCGGGGAGCTGCTGGAGGCCGCCGCCCGGGCCGGCTACAGCGAGGACCTCATCCTGTCCGACGTCGTCCACACCGCGGCCGCCCGCGACCTCATCGTCAACGCCGGCCTCACCGAGGTCGTGACCGGGTGCGTCCCCGGGGCCGCGGGGGCCGGTGCCGAGACGAGCTCGCCTGAGCGGCGGCCCACGGGCTGCGTCGTCGTCCACGTCCCGGCCGGGAGGGAGGCGCTCGAGCGCGCCGAGGCCGATGGGCTGGCCCAGCGCCTGGCGAGCCTGCCTGCGCACTGGCGGGTCGTAGTCACCTCGCCCGAACGGCTGGATGCCGCCGACCTGGAGCGGGTCACCGGCCGCCGTCCCAGCCAGGAGGACACACAGGAGGACTCAGCGCACGGGGAAGGGGATGTGTCCTTCCGCTTGGTGCGCGACCTCGACCCGCGGGGCACGATCGCCTTCCTCACCCAGTGTGACGACCTCTGGGATCCCGGGCGTGCCGCCGGCGGCGACGAGGGCGGCGACAGTGGCCCCCTCGTCCTGCGGATCACCGTGGGGCCCCCGCCCGTCCCCGGTACGCGGGCCGACGACGTCGCCCACCGGCAGGCACTCGACTGCCTGCTGGACTCGCCGGGGTACACGGCCGGCCTCATCGACCTCTTTGCGCGTCACCCCGGCCTTGGCGTGGCCATGCCCGCCGCCGGCCACATCGGGCAGGCTCATGGAGGACCCACGTGGGACGGGCTGGCCGGCGCCGCCAAGGCCCTGTCCCGGCGGCTCGGTCTGAGCGCCGAGCTGGATCCGCTCGCCCCCGTGGCTCCTCCCGGCGCGATGTTCATGGCCCGCCCCGAAGCGCTGCGCACCCTGAGTGAAGGGGCCAAGGAGCTCGTGCGGCTGACCGACCAGGCCGCCGCCGGAGCCGAGCAGTCCGCCGAGCGCCTCAGACGCGCCCGCGCCGCCGAGGTGCTCGAGCTGCTGACCGTCTATGCGGCCATGTCCAGCGGCTTCCACCCCCGCGAGGTGCTCACTCCGGTCTGGGCCGGGCGGCTCTACGGGGCCCTGGCCTACAAGCATCGAGTCGTCACCGCGGACCTTCCGGCCCACACCGATGAGCAGGTCAGGTTCCTCCAGGCCCGATTCGGACCGCTGGCCGGAGTCGGCGCCCGGGTGCGCACCTACGTTGACGTCCACCACCCCGACATGGGCAGTGCTCTCAAGCCCGCCTACCGCTACCTGACCGGTGGGGCCTCGGGCCTGGCGCGCGCCGCGACGAGTGCCGGCAGGCGTCTGCGCGGTGTCGGCCGCCATCGGGAGGAAGACAAGGGGGATTGAGCGAGGTGTTAGCATAACGAGAGGTGCTCCCCGCACCTCCTGCCGGCATGGTCGGGTATGCCCCTTGGAGCCCCTGTTGGAGCCCCTGCCTCGATCAATGAGTCACGTGAGGACCTTTGACCTGTCCATGAAGAAGATCAGCGTCGTCATCCCCAGTTACAATGAGGAAAAAAGCGTCAGGTTGATGTATGACCGACTGAACTCGGTATTTCACACGCATCTTCCTCAGTACGACTACGAGATCATCTTCGTCGATGACTACTCGACGGACGGCACCCGCGATGCGATCCGCGCTCTGGCGGGTGAGGACAAGCGGGTGAAGGCCGTCTTCAACGCCCGTAACTTCGGTTTTCACCGGAATGTCTTCTCGGCGCTCACCTACGGCTCGGGGGACGCGACCTTCATGCTCTTCGGCGACCTCCAGGACCCTCCGGAGAACCTCCCGGAGTTCGTGGCCCGCTGGGAGGCCGGAGCCAAGGTCGTCATCGGGCAGAGGAGATCCTCTGATGAGGGCTTCATCATGACGGGATGCCGTCACCTCTACTACAAGCTCATCGACTGGTTCGCCGACACCCCTCAGATCGCGCGCTTCACCGGATACGGGCTCTACGACGTCGAGTTCATCGATGTTCTGCGGCAGATCGGCGATATTCAGCCCTACTTCAAGACGGTGGTCGCCGAGTACGGGATCGGGCTCGAGATCGTCCAGTACGATCAGGCCCAGTCCTCCCGAGGAAAGTCGAACTTCAACTTCCTGCGTAACTACGACTTCGCCATGCAGGGCATCACCAGCTCCACCAAGCTGCTGATGCGCATGGCCACCTTCGTGGCCACCTTCGTCGGCATCATCTGCCTGGGCCTGGCCACCTTCGTCCTGGTCAAGAAGCTCATCGATTGGAACGCCTATCCAGTGGGAGAGGCCTCGCGCACCGTGGGCCTGTTTTTCCTGGGCTCCATCCAGTTGTTCTTCATCGGAATCCTGGGCGAGTACATTCTCAGCATCAACGGGCGCGTCGTCAGCAAGCCTCGCGTGGTCATCGGTGAGCGCCTCAACTTCGGGCCCTCCGAAGGTCCTTCGAGCTTCGGAGGCGGCCCGGCGTCGTCGCAGGCGGGTCCCTCCGCGCAGGAACGCCCCGGCGGGAACGCCTCTTGAGCACCCTCCAGGAGAAACTGCGTCCCCTCCTTGCGCAGTTCGGGCGATTCCTCGTCGTCGGCGGCATCTCCTTCAGCGTTGACTTCGGCCTCTTCACTGTGCTGTACGGGCTGGGCGTACCCCACCTCATCGCCAGTGCGACATCCTTCTCCACCTCAGTGGTCCTCAACTACATCCTCTCCAGGCGCTACGTCTTCGAGGCGCAGGAGAATGTCAGTGTCCTCAAGGAATTCACGCTGTATGTTCTGCTCAACGTCGTCGCACTGGGCTTGAACACACTCATCCTCTACGTCTGCGCCGACCTCGCCGGCATGAGCCCCTTCCTGGGGAAGATCCTCGCCACGGCGATCGTGCTCATCTACAACTTCATCTCCCGCAAAGCCCTCCTGGAGCGTCTCGGCGCCTCTGGCGGGCCGACCACTGTCCACCACCCCGATGAACAGGCAGGCTCTCGTGTCCGGTAAGTCCGCGAAGAACAAAACGAGTCAGGTCAAGAACAACGACGCCGAGAAAACCGATCACGACTCCACGCCGCAGACCCGCTCCGCCGCCGGCCTCGTCACACGGATGCGCGCGCTCACTGAGACGACGAGCGATCAGGGACGCCGGCTGGTCGAGCGCGTGGTGGACAGCCGCCTGGGCTCCTGGTGGAGCAGTACCGAGCGTCCCGGCCTCGTGGACTGGGCGCTGCTGGGCATCATCCTGCTCGGCGCCTACGCCTTCTTCCTCTACGGGGACGTGCGAGCCACCTTCGAGCACTCCTTCAACTTCCTGGACTCGGTTCTTCAGGGGAGGATCGGCGACTTCTACCGGATCGCGATCGAGCACACCTCGACCGGTCACCCGGCGGTCTACGACATCCCGCTCTACCTGCTCTTCGGGCTGTGGAACCTGCCGACCTACATCATCTACCGGATCACCGGCTTCCAGTACCTGCTGTCGACGCCGGCGCAGCTGTGGCTCAAGACCATGATGGTGCTGGCCGCGCTTCTCGCCGCCAAGGTGCTGGTGGATATCGCGCGTGACCTCGGCGTCAGCCGGCAGCGCAGCAAGTGGGTCGCCTTCTTCTTCCTGTCGTCGATGACGTTGTTCGTCCCGGTCTTCGTCATCGTCCAGTACGACATCATCATGATCGTCTTCATCCTGCTGGGGCTGCGCGCCTACCTGCGTGGCCGGCTGGGCAGGTTCCTGCTGTGGTTCGCGATCGCCAACACGCTCAAGCTCTTCGCCCTTTTCATCTTCGTGCCGCTCCTGCTGCTGAGGGAGAAGCGGCTGCGCGTGGTGGCCCTCCAGGTCGTTGTCGGGCTCATCGGTCTGGTCGGGTGCCGCGCCATCTACCACGGCAATGTGGCCTACAAGGCGTCCACCGGCGGATTCATGAGCAGCATGCTTCAGAGGCTCACGGCCGTGGGGGTGCCGTGGCAGAGCAGCATGATTCCGATCTTCGTGGTGTTCATGGTCGGGATCGTCATCTTCGCCTACCTGCGCCGCCCTCAGGGGACGAAGGCCTTGGCGGCCGACGCGGTCTACATCTGTATGGCCATCTACCTCGTCTTCGCCACGGTCGTCCCGCTCAACCCCTACTGGGCCGTCATGGTCTCGCCCTTCGCGGTGCTCATCATCTTCCTCAACCCGCGTCACGTGCTGCTCAACTCTGCTCTTGAGGTGGGTGTTGGAACCGCGTTGTTCCTCATGTACACCTTCACCGGTTTCTCCATGTACAACCGGTCGATCCTCGATCAGCTGCTCCTGCCTCACCTGATGACTCCGACGGCGCAGCCCCGGTATGAGACCCCCGCGCAGTTCCTCGACGTCATGGGAATCAGCCGGCAGGGCTCCTTCATCGTCGGCTTCATGATCGCCTGCGCTCTGGCGTTCCTCTTCATCAACTTCCCGCGCACCGAGATGGTCGAGAAGCTGGGGCAGGGCGAGCGGGTCCCACGCTCCGCGGCCTGGTCGCGTCTGACCATGCCGGCGGCGTTCAGCGCGCTGGTGCTGCTCCCCTACTTCGTGCCGGCTGCTCCTGTGGCGTACTCGGCGGTCACCGACACCCCTCAGGCGGGGAGCGTCAACATCCTCGGCGATGGGGCCAGGGTCTCCGAGACCATCACCCTGCCGTCCACCGTGGAGGTCAGCTCCCTCAATATCGCCTTCCTGGCCGGAGACATCCAGTGGCTCGACTCCTCGGTGGTCAACGTCGAGGTCACGGACGCCTCCGGTGCCCGGGTCTTCAAGACCGCGGCGCCGGCGAACTCCCTCCACGAGGGTCTGCACGAGTTCCCGGCCAAGGGACTCGTCCTGCGCGGTGGCGAGAAGTACACCGTGACGATCACCAGTGAGCTGACCGAGGGCGGCAGCGCCGTCGTCGAGATCAATCCCGCGGTCGACCAGTTCCCGACCACGGAGAACGGAATGACCGTCAACGGCGATCTCCTCATGTCCATCAACGGCAGAACCAAGTGATTGCTCCGCAACCGCACCTGTTAGGATCCAGAACCATGGCAAAGACAGTTCTCGTCACTGGAGCAGGCGGCTACATCGGTCGCCACGTCGTCACCGCGCTCCTGGAGCGCGGCCTGGACGTCAAGGCCCTCGACCTGCGACTCGACGGCGTCGACGAGCGGGCGGAGAGGCTTACCCTGGACCTCTTCTCCGGGGACGCCGACATCTACGACCAGATGGGGCGCCCCGACGTCGTCCTGCACATGGCCTGGCGCGACGGCTTCAAGCACGCCTCGTCCGCCCACATGGACGACCTGGCCAAGCACGTCAACCTCATTGAGAACCTCTATGCGGGCGGTCTCAAGCAGCTCGCCGTCATGGGGACCATGCATGAGGTCGGCTACTGGGAGGGCGCCATCGACGAGAACTCCCCGTGCAACCCCGCCTCGCTGTACGGCATCGCCAAGAACGCACTGCGGGAGACCACCTTCCTGTCGGCCAAGGCACACGACGCCGTCGCCCAGTGGATCCGCGCCTACTACATCGTGGGCGACGACAAGTTCGGCAACTCGATCTTCTCCAAGCTCCTGGAGGCCGCCGAGGAGGGGCGCACCACCTTCCCCTTCACCACGGGTAAGAACCGCTACGACTTCATCTCCGTGGACGAGCTGGCCACGCAGATCGCCGCGATCGTGGACCAGACTGAGGTCGACGGCATCATTAACGCCTGCACCGGTGAGCCGATGAGCCTCGCCGAGCGCGTCGAGGCCTACATCCGGGACAACGACCTGGACATCACCCTGGAGTACGGAGCCTTCCCGGACCGGCCCTACGACTCGCCGGGCGTGTGGGGTGACCCGACCAAGATCCGCCGTATCCTCGCCTCAAGCGCGGGCTGACGCGCCCGGGAAACCCTATTACTCCGCTCTCCCGCTACGGTGAGCGGCTCGAACCACTGCCCAGAAGGGACATTATGGCAACGCTCGGCCAGGACCCGAAGCGACTCGGGATCTTCTTCTTCTTCGACGCTCAGGGCATCGTGGACTCCTACGTGGAGACCCTGCTTACTGACATGGTCAAGAACCTCTCCGAGCTGGTCATTGTCGTCAACGGTGAGTTGACCGCCAAGAGCTATGCCAAGCTGACCGCCTTCACGGACAACATCATCCTGCGGGAGAACAAGGGCCTGGATGCCTGGGCCTACAAAACGGCCATGGAGAGCTACGGCTGGGACCGGCTCGTCGAGTTCGACGAGGTCGTCCTGTTCAACGCCACCATCATGGGACCGGTGTACCCCTTCGAGGAGATGTTCACCGAGATGGCGGGTCGAGACATCGACTTCTGGGGAATCACCTGGTTCCATCTGGCTCCCGGAGACCCCTTCGGGCACGCCCTGGAGGGGTACCTGCCCCGTCATCTTCAGTCCCACTTCCATGCCTACCGGCGTTCCCTGGTCTCCTCCAAGGCCTTCCAGGACTACTGGGACAACCTTCCTCAGATCAATTCCTACGAGGATTCCGTGGGGCTCCACGAGGCGCCCTTCACCCAGCGCTTCGAGCGGCTGGGCTTCACCTCTGACGTGTATGTCAATACTGAGGACCTCGAGGGCTTCACCCTGCAGCCCATCCTCTTCGCCCCCAAGCAGCTCATTGCGGAGAGGCGCTGCCCCATCTTCAAGCGCCGCTCCTTCTTCCACAGCTACGAGGACGTGCTTCACCAGGCCGTGGGTAACGCAACCGTGGAGCTCTACGAGTACCTGCGCGACCACACCGACTTCGACACGAACCTCATCTGGGACAACGCCCTGCGCTCCATGAACATGGCGGACCTGGTCAAGAATCTCCAGCTCACCTACGTCCTGCCCACGCAGGCGGTGGCCCGCGAGCCCAAGCCTCAGAAGGTCGCCCTCATTGCGCACCTGTACTACATGGACCTCCTGGAGCCCACGCTCGCCTACGCCCGCTCCATGCCCGAGGGGACGGATTTCATCCTCACCGTCGGTTCTCAGGAGAAGGTGGAGCTGGTGGAGGAGGCCTGCAAGGATCTCCCCTACAACGTGACCGTGCGCCTCATTGAGAACCGAGGGCGGGACGTCAGTGCGCTCCTGGTGGGCTGCAAGGACATCGTCAGCGACTACGACCTCGTCTGCTTCATCCATGACAAGAAGGTCACCCAGCTGAGCCCGTACACCGTGGGTGAGGGCTTCGCCCGCAAGTGCTTCGATAACCTCCTCCCGACTCGAGAGTTCGTCGAGAACGTCATCTCCACCTTCGACTCGGAGCCCCGACTCGGTCTGCTGTCGCCGACCCCTCCCAACCACGCCGACTACTTCCCGATCTACTCCTACAGCTGGGGGCCGAACTTCGATCGCACGAAGATGCTCCTTGAAAAAGAGCTGAACCTGAGTGTCCCGCTCGATGCTCACAAGGAGGTCATCGCCCCGCTGGGCACCATGTTCTGGTTCCGGCCGGCGGCTCTCAAGCCGCTCTTCGACCACGACTGGCAGTGGGAGGACTTCCCGCCTGAGCCGAATGACATCGACGGAACCATCCTCCACGCCATCGAGCGTGCCTACGGCTATGTTGCGCAGGCCTCGGGCTACTTCTGCGGATGGCTCTTCTCCGACTCCTTCGCGAGGATCGAGCTGACGAATCTGTCGTACTACACCAGGGAGTTCACCACCGCGGTGTCACAGCACTGGGGGGTCGACGTCGAGCAGCGAATGGTCCAACAGATCCGTAGTGCTCGCAGCACTCGTCAGCAGGTCAAGGATCAGGTCAGCCGCTGGATCCCGACCGCAGTGCGCTCGCCCCTCAAGAGTGCCTACCGCCGAGTCAGGAGGATCGGGGAGTGACCGAGACGGGCGCGTCGGCTGGGGCGGCGGGTGTCAAGCCGGTCGCCAGAAAACGGACCAGGATCTTCTACCTCGATCTGGTCCGAGCCCTGGCAGCGCTTCTCATCGTCCTCACCCACTTCAACAACCCCTACCTGGCTGATGGCGGCTACGTCCTGACCAACTTCCCCTTCGGCATCTATGTGGGTGGGTTGGGCGTCTCCTTGTTCCTCATCATCTCCGGGGCCGCCCTGACGGTGACCTATCGGAGACCGATCAATCTCAAACGGTTCTACTGGAAGCGCTGTCTCAACATCTACCCGATGTTCTGGACCGCCTGGGTCCTTGCGACGCTCTACTTCTTCGTCACGACCGGGGGGCGGCCGCCCAACAGTGCCCCGACCCGCTCCCTCATCTTCACGGTCCTCGGCGTGGACGGCCTGGTCGCCAACTTCCAGGTGCGTACCGCCTACCTCCTGGGGGAGTGGTTCCTCGGGTTCATCCTCCTGTACTACCTCGTTTTCCCAGCGCTTTTGTGGGCCATCGACCGCTTCCCGGTCGTCACCGGCGTCGTCATCCTGGCGGCCTATGCCGCCACCGTGATCGTCATGCAGCGCTACTTCGCGGGCTACCCCTCGGCGATGATCCTCACGACCAGACTCCCCGAGTTGGCCTTCGGCAGCTACTTCGTCCTCTACGTCCGCCGGGTCCACTGGGCCGTCGTCATTCCGGCAGCCGCGGTCCTGGCCGTCTCGGCGATGCTCCCCGAGGAGATCCCCGAGGACGTGGCCACCACACTTGTCGGCATCTCGGCCTTCCTCATCCTCGTGGTCGTCGGTCGCTATGTGGCGATCCAGCCGGTACGTGCACTCGTCGACCTGATCGCCAAGTACTCCTATCCGATCTTCCTGGTCCACCACGTCGTCATCATGGTCCTCTTCGAGAAGATCAACGTGGCGGGCTTCGTGCCGGTTCAGCGCTACACGATGCTGGCCGCGACCTGCGTCATCGTCTTCGGCCTGTCGGTGGCGCTGGTGAGGATCACCGACCACATCGTCGCTTTCGTCACCAAGGCCTTCAAAGGCATGAGCTGGCATCCCGAGGTCTCCGAGGTCGAACGCTGATATGTTCGGCGTGCGGCTCCGGGCAGGGACGAGCTCGTGTCCAGCGCCTCTGAGGCGTGTCGAAGGCAACGGCGGCCGCCGGCCCGCACGGCTCCGGGAACGCCGAGAATAGTGACGAGGCCGTTGTACGACGCGTGAGAGCTCGTCCCACCGCCCCGACTCGACTACACCAAGGGAGACCCTCGTGACCCGTACCTGCCTCGTGACCGGTGGTGCCGGATTCATCGGCTGCGCGATCTCGCATGACCTGGCGGACGCCTTCGACCGTGTCGTGGCCCTGGACAACATGCACCCGCAGATCCACCCCTCCCAGGCTCGCCCTGCCGAGCTCGACGAGCGCGTGGAGCTGCGCCGCCTGGACGTGTCCGTCGCCGAGGACTGGGACTCGCTCCTGACCGAGGTCGCGCCGGATGCCATCGTCCACCTGGCGGCGGAGACCGGAACTGGCCAGTCCCTCACCGAGGCCTCCCGGCACGCCAACGTCAACGTCGTCGGCACCACCCAGATGCTCGACGCCCTCGTGCGCCACGAGATCCGTCCCGACAAGATCGTCCTGGCCTCCTCCCGGGCCGTCTACGGCGAGGGGAAGTGGATCGATGCTGCGGGACACCCCTCCTACCCCGGCCAGCGCACCCACGCAATGCTCGAGGCTGGTCAGTGGGATTTCGCCGGGCTGACCCCCTCGGTCCAGTCCTCCACCGAGGTCAAGGCCTCCCCGGCCAACGTCTACGCCGCCACCAAGTTCTGCCAGGAGAACCTCGTGACGTCCTGGTGCGGCTCCTTCGACGTTACCCCGGTGCTCTTCCGGCTTCAGAACGTCTACGGACCCGGCCAGTCCCTCATCAACCCCTACACCGGCATCGTCTCCCTCTTCGCCCGCCTGGCCAAGCAGGGCCAGTCCATCCCGGTCTACGAGGACGGCCAGATCGTGCGGGACTTCGTCTTCATCGACGACGTCGCCTCCGCCATCGTGGCCGGCGTCCTGCACTCGCCGGCCACCTCCACGCCCTACGACATCGGCCTGGGGGAGCGGACCACCATCATGCAGATCGCTCAGACCATCGCCGAGCACTACGGAGCGCCCGCACCGCACGTCACCGGCCAGTTCCGTGACGGCGATGTGCGTGCCGCCTGGGCGGACACCGCGCGCGCCCGCCAGGCGCTGGACTGGGAGCCCCGGGTCGGCGTCACCGAGGGCATTAACCGGCTGTGCGACTGGATCGATGCCCAGCAGAAGGCGGCTCCCCCAGCGCCCACCGGCACTGCGACGGAGGTGTGAGCCTATGAAGCTCTCTCGACTGCTCCGCTCGGAGGATGCCCGCCAGACGCTGGACCTCACCCTGCGGCTGACTCAGCGCTCGGTCTCCTCGGAGTTCAAGGGCACGGCCCTGGGGCGCCTGTGGTCATTCATCAACCCCCTGGCCACCATCGCCATCTTCGCCCTCATTTTCGGCGTCGTCTTCCGCGGAGGCGTGGAGCCGGGCCGCAACTCCGGCATCAACTCCTTCGCGCTGTGGATCGGCATCGGGGTGCTCAGCTGGACCTTCTTCTCCAGCGGCATCATGGCCTCCATGAACGCCCTCGTGGACAACGCGGGGCTCCTCACCAAGGTCTACTTCCCCCGCCAGGTCCTCATCTACTCCGCGGTCCTGTCACTGGCCGTGGACTTCGCCTTCGAGCTGCTCGTGCTGGTCATCATCGCCATGATCTTGGGAGGGCCGGGAGTCCTGGCGATGATCCCGGCACTGCTCGTCGTCACCGTACTGGTGGGGATGTTCGCCGTTGGACTGGGCCTCATGCTGTCCATCGCCACCGTCTACTTCCGGGACCTGGGACACCTGTGGCAGATCTTCAACCAGATGTGGATGTACGCCTCCGGGGTCGTCTTCCCCCTGACCATGGTCAACAAGGTTCAGAACGACCTGTTCGACAAGGGCTGGCAGGTCAACGGCGGGCCGATCCCGCTGACCACGATCCTGCGTCTCAACCCCGCCGAGACCTACCTCGAGGCCTTCCGATCCTGCCTGTACGACTTCGCCCTGCCGTCGCAGCCCGTCTTCCTGGCCTGCCTGGCATGGGCGATCGTCATGCTCACGTTGGGCCTGGTCTTCTTCCGCCGGCACTCGGCGAGCATCGTTGAGGAGCTCTGACACGCCAGATGACCGCATCAACCGGATCGTCCGCATCATCACTCACGTCGTCGGTGCCGGCTGCCTCGGCCGTGCCGGCCGTGCGCATCGAGGACGTCTCCAAGCGCTTCCGGATCTATCACCACCGCAATCAGTCCCTCAAGGGCGCCGTCCTGCAGCGGGGCCGCGGCGTCTACGAGGACTTCTGGGCGCTCAAGGACATCACCTTCGACATCCCCGAGGGCAAGACCTTCGGGCTCATGGGACACAACGGATCGGGCAAGTCCACGCTGCTCAAGTGCATCGCTAAGATCCTGGCTCCCGACTCGGGCTCCATCACCGCCCGGGGGCGCATGGCCGCCATGCTGGAGGTCGGCTCGGGCTTCCATCCCGAGCTCTCCGGGAGGGAGAACATCTTCCTCAACGGCGCCATCCTGGGGATGAGTCGCAAGGAGATCGAGGCCAAGTTCGATGACATCGTCGACTTCTCCGGGGTGGGTGAGTTCATCGACCAGCCGGTGAAGAACTACTCCTCGGGCATGTACGTGCGCCTCGGCTTCTCCGTGTCCATCCACGTCGAGCCGGAGATCCTCCTGGTCGACGAGGTCCTGGCCGTCGGCGACATGGAGTTCCAGGAGCGGTGCATGGACAAGTTCGCCGAGTTCCGCGAGGACGGCCGCACCGTCGTCGTCGTCTCCCACGGCCTGGAGCAGATGCGCACCTTCTGCGATGAGGTCGCCTGGCTCGACCACGGCCACCTCAAGGAGGTCGGCCCGGCCCCAGAGGTCATCGACAAGTACTCCGACGTCACCCACGGAGCCAAGAAGGTCAAAGAGGGCCAAGGCACCCGTTTCGGCAGTGGTGAGGCCCAGATCCGCCGCATCGAGCTGCTCGACCGCACGGGCCGGCCGGCGACCTCCATGCGTACCGGGGACGAGGCCACCATTCGCCTTCACTACCACTGCGAGGAGACGATCGAGAAGCCCGTCTTCGGCTGCTCCATCGACACCCGTGAGGGCATCTTCGCCTGGGGGCTTCACGGCCTCGACGACGGCTTCCAGCCCGAGAGGATCGAGCCGGGGGAGGGGACCGTGGACATCTCCATCCCCGCGATGATGCTACGGCCGGGCGCCTACCTCATCTCCGCCTCCATCCAGCCCTGGCAGCTCTCCAGCGTCATCGACGCCTACCAGAAGGCCACGGCCTTCGACATCATCCCCGGGCCACGCATGGAGTCCGGGGGCCTGGTGGCCCTGGGGGCCCACTACGAGCGGATCGACCCGCCTCGCCCCATGGTCACGCTCACCAAGGACGACTGAGGCTCGGCGGGCGGTCAGTGCCGCTACTCAGCGCCTCTGCATCTTCTTGACCCCTTGGGCCACGGTGCGGAAGAAGGGCTTGGCCGTGGCCTCCACATGGTCGACCTTCAGGTTGATCTCATAGGCGTGCATAAGGACCTGGCGCATCGTGTCATGCAGGTCGCCGATGGTGAAGCGTAGGTCGTGCATGGCCTTCTTGAGGTGCGCGATCTCCTCGTCCTGCTGCTCCAGCCTCTTCTGGATCCGGTGGTAGTACTCCGCTGAGACGAGCAGGAGTCCGAGGTTCTCGGAAGCGGCCGCCACGCCCTGCGGGGAGGACTCGGTCCCGGTGCAGCTCACGGACAGACGGGCGTAACGGTCCCGGATGGCGAGGTTGTCGGTACGGTGGTGGGCGGCGTCGACGACGACGGAGTTGCCGATCGTCCCGTCGGTGGAGTCACGGTGGTGCCAGTGCGCCAGCGGCTCCCCGTCAATGAAACCCACAGGGGAGGTCGCCAGCAGCCGCAGATTGAAGTCCCAGTCGGCCTGGGTCAGCAGGGTGCCGTCCCAGTGGCCGATGCGATCGGCCACCTCACGGCGGATGAGCTGCGAGATCGGCGGGACATAGTTGGCCACCATCGTGTCGATGAGGGTCCAGCTCTCCTTGTCCTGCGTCATCACCCACCGGCCACGCTCGGTCAGGCCCTCGTCGGTGACTATCTCATCGACGACGTCGCAGCGCGTCGCCACAGCGCCGTGCTCGGGGTGGTCATCGAGGTGGGCCACGCAGGCGGCCAGGAAGCCGGGCTCCCAGGAGTCGTCGTCGTCATGGATCGCGAAGAACTCGCAGGAGGAGACGGCCAGACCGTCCTCCAGGGCGGCCTCGCGCCCGTGAGAGGTCTCGTTGGTGACCACCCGGGTGCGCTCCCTGAGCCACTCGGGAGCGCTCTCCAGAGCGCTGTCCACCGACTTGGTGCTTCCGGCGTCATTGACGATGACGAGTTCGAGGTCCTGGAAGGACTGCGCCCCGACCGACTGGAGTGCGCGCGTCAGCAGCACGGGACGGTTACGGGTCCGGGTCACCACGGTGACTCGGGGGGATTGTGCGGCGTGTCCAGCCATTGTCGGGGATCCTCCTTGATCTGGTCAGGGGCGCATCATGCTTGGCGATGTTACCGAACCGCCTGGGGCGTCTGACAAGGTTTCAGCCCCGTCACTGTATCGAGTGGGGTGGCGCTGGCGTAGGCGCTTGCCACAATCAACAACTTCTCGCCGAGTTGCGTGCGCGGCTCCTCGCCCGCCGATGCAGCTCGCGGGGCAGGCCGGTGAGAGCCTGAGCCAGTCCCCTCAGCACCGGGCCGCGCTGCGGTCCTCGCAGGGAGCGCACCAGCGTACGGGCCAGTGCCTGCATCACCACCGGGGCCGGACTGTGGGCAGCTGCCGTCAGGATCCGGTTGCGGACGTTGACCCGGATGAACATCGGTGAGTCCGTGCCCGAGGAGGAGGCGTGATCGTGGCGCGCCACGGCCTCGCGCACGTAGAGGACTCGCCAACCGCGCTCACGCAGGCGCCAGGACAGGTCCGTGTCCTCGTAGTACATGAACAGGTCCTCGCGAAAGCCTCTCAGTGCCTGCCACGCCTCACGCCGAATCGCGCAGGCGCCTCCGCACAGGCCGAAGACCTCGCTGGGGGAGTGCTCCTGTCCGGCGGGCACCAGCCAGTCCCGGTCATAGCCGTTGCCGGAGGCGTCCACCAAGTTGCCCGTGGAGTTGACCAGGACCTCCCCCTCGCCGCGGGCAGCGGCCTCCTCATCGAGGCGGGTCCACCGCCCGGTGCGCGGGGAGACGAGGGCGTCCTGCTGGCCGGGGGCGGCCGGCTTCCAGCGTCCGGCCAGCAGGATCCGCGCCGTGGTCGCGGCCGGAGCCGCAGCGGACGGCGGGTCGCCCAGGGGGGCCAGGAGCGCCTCGAGGAAGCCGGGCTCGGCCACCGCGTCATTGTTGAGCAGGATGAGGACCTCCTCGACCATGCCTCGGGCCCCGAGGTTGACGCCGGCTCCGAATCCCCGGTTCTCGCTCGACTCGACCACCGTGAGTCCCTCTCGGCGAAGTCTCTCGGCCGAGCCGTCACCGGAGGCGTTGTCCACGATGACGAGTACGTCCTCGCCTCCCAGCTGCTCACGGATGGAGCGGGCCGCCCGGATCGTCAGCTCGGCCTGGCGCCAGTTGACGATGACGACGCGGGCTGAGGGGCGCCTGACGGGCTGGGTCACACCGCACCCCCGATGAGGGCGTGATAGACCTCCGTGTGCGCGGCGGCGCAGGCCTCCCAGGTGAAGGTCCGGGCGCGCTCGCGGCCGGCCTCGGCCAGCTCGTCGTGCTCCGCTCCAATAGCCCGGGCAAGCAGGCTGGCGATCTCACGCGGCGAGGGGGGGTCGGCCAGCAGGCCGGCCTGTCCGCACACCTCGGCCATGCAGGTCCCGGCGCTGGTGACCACCGGGGCCCCATAGGCCATGGCCTCCAGGACCGGCAGGCCGAAGCCCTCCCAGATGGAGGGGAAGCAGAAGGCGCGGGCGCCGCGGTAGGCGGCCGCCAGCTCGTCGTCGTCGAGCCTGCCGGTGACGTGGACCCGATCACCCAGGCGGGTCAGCAGCTCGCGCTCGGCGGCGTCGTCGCCCCACCCGGCCGGACCGACGAGGACCAGGTCGAGGCCGCCGGCGTCGTCGTGCTCCTCGATGAGGAGGGCGAAGGCGCGCAGCAGCCCCAACAGGTTCTTGCGGGGCTCACGGGTACCCGTCCACAGGATGTAGTCGCGCGTGAGGCCCCGGGCGGCACGGAAACCCTCGACCTGCTCGTCGGTGACGGTGCGGGTGCGTACCCCGTGAGGAATGACGTAGAGACGGGCGGCATCGATCCCCGCCGCGATGCAGTCGTCAGCGGTGGCCTGGGAGGGGACGATGATGGCGCTGGCCTCAGCGATGACGCGCTCCAGGCAGCGGCTGAAGTAGGCGTTGCCGCGCGCGGTGAAGTGCTCGGGTGAGCGCAGGAAGGCCAGGTCGTGCACGGTGACGACCAGCGGCAGCGAGGTGGGGGGCAGCGCCCAGGTCGTGGCGTGGATGAGCTGGGCGCCGGGCAGGATGGACTCGGCCCGCGGCAGCCCCAGACGGTTCCAGGACTCGTACAGGGCGGTACGAGGCAGGTGGGAGGAGCGCATCGGCATCGGCGGCAGTCCGACCTGGCGCGGCGAGGCGGCCCCCTGGTGATGGGCGGCGATCCCGGCCACGGGCACCCGCCGGGCGCGCAGGGCCTGGGCGAGCTCGACGATGTAGGTGCCCGAGCCCCCGGGGACGGGTTGCCACAGCTGCTCCACCACCATGCCCACGCGTGGGCCGCGGGGGCGAGCCGGTGGACGGGGGCCCTTGGCGGTGGAGGACACGGTGCGGGAGGCGGGAGAGGGGGAAGGGGCCGGGGAGTGCGCCGGGCGGGAATGATCTGCGCTCATGGGCTCAGAGTACGGGGTGACCGCGCCAGGCGCGGTAGCCTGCCGTCATGAAGGTTCTTCTCGATGCGACGGCGATCCCGGCTGACCTCGGAGGCGTGGGGCGCTATGTCGACGACCTCGTGCCCGAGCTCATCGCCTGCGGCGTCAACCTGGCCATGGCCGTCCAGCAACGTGATGTGGCGCACTTCTCCGCCAAGGTGCCCCGCGCCCACCTCTTCCCGGTCCCGCAGTCCATGGAGTCGCGCGGCGCCCGGATGGCCTGGGAGCAGACGGGGCTGCCGGCACTCATCCACCGGATCCGCCCCGACGTGCTGCACTCGCCCCACTACACCTTCCCGGCCCTGCACCAGGTGCCCGTGGTCGTCACCCTCCACGACGCCACGTTCTTCTCCCACCCGCAGGCGCACTCGCCCCTCAAGCAGAAGTTCTTCACCAGCGCCATCCGCCGGGCCGTGCGGCGGGCCGACGCACTCGTCGTGCCCTCGCAGGCCACTCGCGACGAGACCATCAAGTACGTCGGAGGCGACCCCGAGCGCTTCCACGTCGCCTACCACGGCGTGGACACCTCCGTGTTCCACCCGGTCGACGACGCCGAGCGAGCCCGCGTGGCCGCCTCCCTCGGACTGGAGGGCCGGCGCTACATCGGCTTCCTGGGGACCCTGGAGCCTCGCAAGAACGTCCCCAACCTGGTGCGCGCCTGGATCGACGTCTTCCGTGACTGCGAGGACGCCCCGGCCCTGGTCCTGGCCGGCGGACCCGGGTGGGACGAGGACATTGAGCCCGCCCTGGCTCAGGTGCCCCGGCACCTGAACGTCTTGCGGCCCGGCTACCTGCCCCTGGAGGACCTGCCCGGATTCCTCTCCGGATGTGAGATCCTGGCCTATCCCTCCATCGGTGAGGGCTTCGGCCTGCCGGTCCTGGAGGCCATGGCCTGCGGGGCCGCCGTGCTCACCACCCGCGAGCTGAGCCTGCCCGAGGTTGGGGGCGACGCCGTCGCCTACTGCGGATCGGACGTCCAAGCCATTGCCCGGGGTCTCGTGGTCCTGGACGCCCATCCCGAGTGGCGCCGGGCCCTGGGGGGCGCCGCCCTCGAACGGGCCGCCGAGTTCACCTGGAGGGCATCCGCCCAGGCGCACGTCGAGGCCTACCGCGCCGTCCTGGCGCGATAGTGCCCACCCCTGAGCGGAGCACGGTACGCCGTCTGTCCTTGGTGATATCGGCCAATGTGGCCGGTGCGCTCGTGTAGTGTTCATCGACAGGTTGATGACGCTTATGAGACGCCGGTAGAACAACGCTCGGTGGGAAGGAAGAGACGGCCAGTGAACGAGACCAAGCCCGCGCAGATTGAGGGGACCTCCCTCCCCAGTGCCGGGCGCGAAGAAGGGCAGATGCGTGTGCGGGTTCTCGTCACCGGTGCCAACGGCCAGCTCGGGCGTGCGCTCATGACCCTGCTGCCACAGGCGGGCTTCGAGCCCACCGGCGTCGACCTGCCCGAGGTGGATATCTCGGACGCGGCCGCCATGTCCTCCTGGGACTGGAGTGGCTACGACATCATCATCAACGCCGCGGCCTGGACCAATGTGGACGGGGCCGAGACTCCCGAGGGACGCCGCCTGTCCTGGCGGGCCAACACGGTCGGCCCGGTCAACCTGGCCCGAGCGGCCGTCCGGCACGGCTTGACCCTGGTGCACCTGTCCACCGAGTACACCTTCGACGGGGCCACGGCTCTCCACACCGAGGAGGAGACCCCCTCGCCGCTGGGCGTCTACGGCCAGTCCAAGGCCGCCGGGGACGCCGCCGTCAGTGTCTGTCCCCAGCACTACCTGGTGCGCACCTCATGGGTGGTCGGTGACGGCAAGAACTTCGTCAAGACGATGCTCTCCCTGGCTGAGCGCGGCATCACGCCGAGTGTCGTGGCCGACCAGACCGGGCGCCTCACCTTCGCCTCCGACCTGGCGGCGGGCATCATCCACCTCCTCACCGCGGGCGCCGAGTTCGGCACCTACAACCTCTCCGGTGATGGACCGATCGTCTCCTGGGCCGATGTCGCCAAGCGGGTCTACGAGCGCGCCGGCCACAGCCCCGACGAGGTCACTGCCGTCACCACTGAGGAGTACTACGCCGGTCAGGAGGGGATCGCACCGCGGCCACTGAGCTCGGCCCTGGACCTGGCGAAGATCAAAGCCACAGGTTTCACCCCGGCTGACTCCACGGAGCGCCTGGAGGCTTATCTTCAGGGCCTCCTGTAGGTTGAAACCGACCGGTTTACACTCCCTCGCCCCCGTTTCTCGTCGGAGATCAGCATGAGACGTGAGCTCACCAAGTACTTACGACTGCCGACCATGAGTCGTATGGAAACCGGCGCCGCGCTGTCACGGCGCCCGACGGTGGTCGGCGGGCTCCTCCTCATCCTGATGCTGCTGACCGGACTCGGGTGGGCGGTGTCCTCGCCGGTGGAGTCGTCTCCCGACGACAACTATCACCTGGGCAGCATCTGGTGCCCCCGTCCGGCCGGTGAATCCTGCCAGACCAGCGTTGTCGACGGCGATCCGGTGGTCCGGGTTCCGATCGCGGTGGCGGACGAGTCAATGAGATGCTACGTCCTGCAATCGAATAAGTCGGCGGGATGTGCGCTCGGGTACGACGATTCTCATATGGTGTGGTCCAAGCGCTTCGACAATGGCGCCTACCCAATTGGCTACTACCACTTCCATCACCTCTTCGTCGGCAAGGACGTGCAGACCTCGGTCCTGGTGATGCGAGGCGTCAATGTGCTCATCGCCGTGGCGCTTCTGGGAACCATCGGCTTCTGCGCGCCGCGGCAGTTGAGGCGGCCATTCATCGGCGCGATTGTCGCCTCGTGGGTCCCCATGGGGGTCTACTTCATCGCCTCCAACAATCCCAGCTCGTGGGCCGTCTCCGGGTTGATGGCATACTCCGCGGCAACATTTATGGCCCCGCAGCAGAAGGGGAGTCATCGTATTGCCCTCGTGATCTGCGCAGTGATCGGCGCCGTGATGTGCCTGACGTCGAGATATGACGCCGCCTTCTTCCTCCTTGTCGTCGGCCTTGCCCTGCTCTTCGCGGTGCCGTGGAAACGAGGGGGATGGATAGGGCTGAGTGCCCTCGCCGGAGTGGCCCTCCTCGGGGTCGGCACCTTTATGGCTTCGTCCCAGGTGTCGAAGGTCGCATACTTCCTGAGGGTTTTTGAGGCGTCTGATCCTGCGAAATCCGCCGATAAGCAGCCGTTCTTCGAGAAGCTCCTCGTTGGGCTGGAGACGGCACCGAAATATCTCGGCGGATTCTGGGGGCACACATGGACCCCGGGGTGGCACGATGTTCCTCTGGGGGCTCGCGCCCCCTACGTGCTCACCATTATGGCGGCCGGTGCTTTCGTGGCCGTCGGCTTGCGCCGTGGCGGTTGGCGGAAGTGGACCGCTCTGGCGATCATCGCGGGGTCGATGGTCCTTCTTCCGGCGTTGTTCTACGCCAACGGCGCCATGGACACCATCGAGCTCTATCAGGCCCGGTACATCTTCCCGCTGCTGGCGCCCACCTTCTTCCTCATGCTGGCCGTCGATCAGGATGAGGGGGCGTGGTTCACAGTTCCGCAGGCCGTCTGGGTCACCGTCTTCATATCGCTGTGCCAGACAATCACCCTGCATACGCTGCTGCTGCGATTCGTGCAGGGTGCTCAGGAACGGTGGGAACTCGACCTCAACAAGCATATCGAGTGGTGGTGGACTGCACCGGTCTCGCCCATGATGGTCTGGTTCCTCACGACCTGCTTCGCCACTGCGGCACTGGGAACCGCCATCGCAATGCTGACGCGCACAGCCGACAAGCACGAGGCGCCCCAGGAGTCGTGAGCACTGTGGGCGGGCGGCGCGGAGTGGCGCCACCCGCCCACACGTCATGAGGCAGTAACGGAGCAGGCCGGAGGCCTCCGGCCAGGAGCCTCAGGACTGCTGGTTGTCCAGCAGACCCAGGAGGTAGGCGCCGTACCCGGACTTCACCAGGGGCTCGGCGCGCTGGCGCAGGCCCTCGTCGTCGATGAAGCCCATGCGCCAGGCGACCTCCTCGGGAGCGCCGATGTTGAGGCCCTGACGGTGCTGGACGGTGCGGATGAAGCTGGTGGCGTCGGCCAGGGAGTCGAAGGTGCCGGTGTCGAGCCAGGCGGTGCCGCGGGGCAGGACCTCCACGGTGAGCCGGCCGGCCTCCAGGTAGGTGCGGTTGACGTCGGTGATCTCGTACTCGCCGCGGGCGGAGGGCTGGAGGTTCTTAGCGATCTCGACGACGTCGTTGTCATAGAAGTACAGGCCGGGCACGGCGTAGTTGGAGCGGGGCTGGGCCGGCTTCTCCTCGATGGAGATGGCCTTGAAGCTCTCATCGAACTCGACCACGCCGTAGGCCGTGGGGTCGGCGACTTGGTAGGCGTAGACGACGCCGCCGTCGGGGCTGGTGTGACGGCGCAGCTGGGTGCCCATGCCGGGGCCGTAGAAGATGTTGTCGCCCAGGACCAGGGCGGCGCTGTCGTCACCGATGAAGTCGGCGCCCAGGACGAAGGCCTGAGCCAGGCCGTTGGGCTCCTGCTGAACCGTGTAGGACAGGTTGACGCCGAGCTGGGAGCCGTCGCCCAGGAGGCGGTGGAACGAGGGGGCGTCGTGGGGGGTGGTGATGACCAGGACGTCCTGGATCCCGGCGAGCATGAGGGTGCTCAGCGGGTAGTAGATCATCGGCTTGTCGTAGACGGGCACCAGCTGCTTGGAGGTCCCCAGGGTGATCGGGTTGAGTCGCGTGCCGGAGCCTCCGGCCAGAATGATTCCTCGCATGCTCCAAGCATGACCTATTGAGGCCCTCAATGGCGCCAGGATCGGGCGGATCGGGAGCTCAGGTTCGTGTTTCCCGGCACGTTCCGCCCCTGGTGGCCCCGTCTGCGGGGTGTCGACGGGCCGCACCGATAGACTCGGGCAATGGCGCCTGACGGATACGGGGCGCCGAGACCAAGACCTGTGCGCACAGAAGGGGCCATCAATGGGGCAGATCGAGCTGGGCAAGCCGCTTGCCGTCGAGGAGACGCCGATTCCGGGATTCCTGCGGATCGACCTGACTGTTCACGGGGACAACCGCGGCTGGTTCAAGGAGAACTGGCAGCGGGAGAAGATGCTGGCCCTGGGGCTGCCCGACTTCGGGCCGGTGCAGAACAACATCTCCTTCAACAACGAGATCGGGGTCACCCGCGGCATCCACGCCGAGCCCTGGGACAAGTTCGTCTCGGTGGCCACCGGCCGCGTCTTCGGCGCCTGGGTGGACCTGCGCGAGGGACCCTCCTTCGGGGCCGTCTACACCTGCGAGATCGACCCGTCGGTGGCGGTGTTCGTGCCCCGGGGCGTGGGCAACTCCTATCAGACGCTGGAGCCCAACACCGCCTACACCTACCTGGTCAACGACCACTGGTCGGCCGACGCCCGGTACACCTTCCTCAACCTGGCCGATGAGACGGTGAACGTGCCCTGGCCGATCGCGCTGAGTGAGGCGATCCTCTCCGACAAGGACAAGGCGCACCCCCGCCTGGCCGAGGTCACCCCCTTCCCGGCTCCCGGGGCAGAGGCCTAGGACGTGCCCGCGCACCGGTACGGTGAGGCGCCATGAGACGACTTGAGCCGGCGCGCCAGCGGTACGCCTGGGGGTCCACCTCCGCCATCCCCGCCCTCCTGGGCAGGGCCGACGACGGCGCCCCCTGGGCCGAGGCCTGGTACGGATCCCACCCGGCCGGGCCCGCCCAGGTCGCCGAGGGCGGCGTGCTGTCCGAGCTCATCGACGCCGAGCCGGAGCGCCTCCTGGGGGAGGACATCATCTGGCGCTTCGGGCGCAGGCTGCCCTTCCTCCTCAAGCTCATCGCACCCGAGCAGCCCCTGTCCCTCCAGGTCCACCCCAGCCAGGCCCAGGCCGCCGAGGGCTACGCCCTGGAGGACGAGGCGGGCATCGCCCTGGACCACCCCTGCCGCAACTACAAGGACACGAACCACAAGCCGGAGATGGTCCTGGCCCTCACCCGCTTCCAGGCCGTCGCCGGTTTCCGGGCCCCGCGCCGCGCCGTCGAGGTCCTGGCCGGCCTGGACAGCCCCCTGGCCCGCCGGATGCGCCGCACCCTGCGCCTCAACCCCACGCGTTACGGCATCCGGCAGGTCTTCTCCGACGTCGTCTCGGCCGCCACGCGTCCCAGCCCTCAGGAGATCGACGCCCTCGTCACTGAGATCGCCGCCAGGTTCGAGGCCGGTACGTCCCCGTCCCTGCGAGTGGACTCCAACGTCGTGAAGATGGCCGGCACCTTCCCCGGGGACCCAGGCATCGCCGCTGCGCTCCTGCTCAACCCCGTCACCCTGCAGTCCGGTGAGGCGCTGTTCGTGCCGGCGGGAAGCGTGCACGCCTACATCTCCGGATTGGGGGTGGAGGTCATGGCCTCCTCGGACAACGTGCTGCGCGCCGGACTGAGCGCCAAGCACATCGATGTCCCCGAGATGCTGGCCTGCGTCGACTACGTGGCGGCCCCGCCGGTGCGCCCCGCCCCCGAGTACCTCTCTCGCGCCACCCGCGCCTACTACGCGCCGGTGGATGACTTCGAGCTCATGGTCACCACCGTGGTGGCCGCCGACGGGCGCCTGCCGGTCCCCGGACGGGGGCCGCGCATCCTCCTGGCCGTCGAGGGCGCCATGACCCTGGTGACCCAGGCCGATACCCAGACGCTCGCCCAGGGCGAGGCCGTGTTCGTCGGTGCCGACGAGCGCAGCCTGTCCGTCGAGGGGGAGGGCACCCTCGTCCAGGCCGACGTCCCCTGACACCACCGGCAGGGTCGGCGGGACTGAGCCCTGCCGACTCAGGCGGTGATGCCCTCCTGCCGGATGGCGGCCGCGGCGACGTCGTCGTCCGCCTCGGGGGTGAGAACCACCGCGGTGCGCCCGGCGCGCCAGGCGGCCAGTACCTCCTGGAGCATCTGGGCCGTGTCGGGGCTGCGCACCAGGACCGCACGTGAGGCGGAGCGGTTGTCGGCCCCCACCGATGCGCCGGCCGCCTCGACCCGGGCCGCCAGCTGGGCTCGTGTCAGGGTGGTGGGCCGCTCGCGTGACGGAACGGCGCCCGCCGGGGTGCCTGGAGCCGCAGGCGCCGCCCCCTCGGCGGCGAGGTCCCTGAGGCACACCGAATCAGCCGCGGTGCTCACCGGTGTGAAGCGGTCGGGATAGTGCATGAGGTCGGCGGCGCCGTCGAGCACGAGGGCGGGCAGCTCGCCCGGGTAGCGCAGCGCCAGCGAGGCGAGCGGGACCAGCGCCTGCGCCTCGGCCTCATCGCAGAGGCTCTCCGGGGCGAATGCCACACTCAGCTCGGGGAGGAGGCCGGCGGCGCGGATGTGCGCGCTGCCTCCCAGGAGCACGCTGCGCCCCGCCAGCCACGTACCGCAGGCCCATGCGACGCTCCGCCAATGAGGGGGGAGCCCCAGGTGGACCCCGTCACCGGGCGCCGACTCCGATGTGACGAATCCCGCGATCTTCGCCAGCCACATGGACAGGACGTGTCCGGTCAGCTCGACTCGTTCGTCGATTCCATAACAGACGAGCCATGGCCTGTCGGCGTCCTGCGGACTGGGGAGCAGTGGGAGCAAGGGATCTGGCATGACCCCGATTGAAGCAGATCCTGTGGCTTTCAGGAACTTCCCTGGTGGTGTCCAGTCGGTAGGGGCATGATGTGAACGTGCGTCAGGCGTCCTGAAATCCTCTGCAATGCCGTGGGTATTTCCACTGTCAGCCAGGCAGTGGGAGCCTCTCAGGGGTTTTGTAGGAAGTCGACATATGGTTCCATCCAGATGGGGATTTTCCTTGATATATCAAGGAATGATGTCGACGGTCACGAGAGGGTGAACTTTCCCTCGCTGGCTTGACTGGCCTTGTCTCACACGCATGTAATTCTTACTGGCAAGAAGCTCGGATCGAAGGGAGGCCGGCATGTGGAACATCCTCGGCGACGGCCCACTGAAGCACCCAGAGGAGCCTGACGCGGAGGTACTGTCGCTCCTCTTCGGTGGCGGTGACGACGTCGATGAAGGTCCTCTGGCGTGGCAGGAGCGCGCTCTGTGCGCCCAGACGGACCCTGAGGCCTTCTTCCCTGAGAAGGGCGGTTCCACACGCGAGGCCAAGCGAGTCTGTGCGACTTGCGAGGTTCGTGAGGAGTGCCTCGAGTACGCCCTCGCCAACGACGAGCGCTTCGGAATCTGGGGCGGTATGTCGGAGCGCGAGCGGCGCAAGCTCAAGCGTCGCGCAGTATGACCCCCGCCGGCTCCACACAGGGAGCCAGTCGGGTAGGAGCCCTGGCCGTCGTCGTGTCGGCCGGGGCGAGCCCGTTTCTGGCGCAGACACTGTCCGCGATCACCTCACAGACCTGCGCGCCCGACGTCGTCCTCGTCGTCGACGTCGCCTCGCGAGCCAACGGGCTGGGGGACGGAACCCCGATCGAGGAGCTCGTGGAGAGGTCGGGGCTGGACGCCGTCACCGCCGTGCGCGTCGTCAGGGCCAAGGAGGCCAAGAACTTCGGCGACGCCGTCTCCCGGGGATTGACCGCTTACGCCGGACTTGTCGCCGCCGGTAACCGCAAGCGCCGCAGCTCTGAGGCCCCCGACGGCGCAGAGGGCTCAGATGCTGACACCACCTCGAGTGGGCCGCGCACCTCGGTGCGGGACCTGCTGCTGTCGGGCTCGGGTCCCATCACCGGTCCCACCGGCGCGCTCTCGCCGATCACCGCCTACGAGCAGCGGCTCGTGGCCCCCACCGAGGCCACCCCGGAGATGCCGGAGCACCAGGTGTGGTTCTGGCTGCTCCATGATGACTCCGCGCCCGCCGAGGACTGCCTCGAGCGGCTGCTCACCGCCGCGACCAACGCCCGCTCCGTGGGAATCGTCGGACCCAAGCAGGTGGGCTGGGACAACCCCGAGCTGCTCCTGGAGGTCGGGCTGCGCGCCACTGCCTCGGCCCGCCGCGCCAATGACATCGTCCCCGGCGAGGTCGACCAGGGTCAGCACGATGACCGCAGTGACGTCCTGGCCGTAGGAACAGCCGGAGCCCTCATCGACCGGGCCGTGTGGGAGGAGATCGGCGGCATCGCCCCGTGGCTCGGCCCCTTCGGCGACGGCCTGGAGCTCTCGCGCGCCGCGCGCCTGGCCGGATACCGCGTCATCGTCGAACCCACCGCCGTCATCCGCCACCGACGGGCCTCCTACCAGGGGCTTCGTCGTCCCGCATCCGTCTCCCACTCCTCCGACGCGCCGCCCCGCACCGATGCCGAGGCCATCGAGGTCGCCCTTCCCGAGCCCGACCCGGAGCGATCCTTCCGGGCTCGGCGCAGCGCCCAGCTCACCAACTGGGCGGCCTTCTCCACCCGTCCCATCGGTCTGCTGCTGACCTGGTTCGTCGTCCTCGGACTCATGCGGTTCGTGTGGCGCCTGGCCTCCAAGGCTCCGGCGCTGGCCCGCGACGAGCTCGGCGCGGCTCTGGCCGTGGCCGGCCGCGGCCGACGGGTCAGGGCCGCCAGACGTCGGCTCGCCCAGCACACCAAGGTGCCCGCATCCGCACTGGGGCGCCTGTACGCCACGGCGGCCGAGATCCGCGGGGTACGCCGTGATCGCACCCGCCAGGAGCGCGAGCGTCGCGCCCGTGCGGCGGCCCCCAGTGAGCTTGAGCTGCGCGAGCTCGCCGCATTGGCCCGCAGCCGGCGCCGCACCCTGAGCGCGGTCATGGTGCTGGTGCTGGCACTGAGCACCTACGGCCTGTCCCGGCTGCTGCTGACCCGCTCCATCACCGGTGGGGCCCTGCCCCTGTTCAGCGGCGGCTGGCGTCAGATGTGGGACAGCGCCTGGAGCACCTGGATCGCCACCGCGGACGGCTACCCGGGCGGCGTCACCCCATTGCTGGGCATCCTGGCCCTACCGGCGGCTCTGGGAAGACTGGTGGGTCTGGAGACCAGCGCGCTCATCAGCGCTCTGGTGCTCCTGGCCGTGCCCCTGGCAGCGCTGGGGGCATGGTTCGCCGCCGGCACGATGACCCGGAAGGTAGTGCTGCGGGCCTGGGCGGCACTTGTGTGGGCCCTGTCTCCCAGCCTCCTGCTCGCCCTGGGCCAAGGGCGCCTCGGTGCCCTCCTGGTCCACCTCGTCCTGCCCTGGGCGCTGCTGGCGCTGGCCCGCGCAGTGGGCGCCGACCGGCGTGACCTCGTCCTGTCCGGACTGGTGGGTGCCCACCTGCTCACCGACGAGGAGCGCGCTGAGCTCGACCGATTCTCCACCGAGAAGGTCACCGACCTCGCCCACCTGGATGAGGAGGCACAGGCCGAGTCGAAGACCGAGGACACCGAGGACACCGAGGACACTGACGACGCCGCGGCCACCGAGGATGCTGCGGATGCAGTGCATGCAGTGCATGCAGTGGATGTTGAGGGTGATACTGCGGGTGATGCCGAACCCGCCCAGGACGGGGAGGCCGACACGACCCCCGCCCGGGAGGATGCCTCGGACGATGAGGATCATGACCGCGGTGAGGATGAGGCGGAGACCGGCCCTGCCGTCCGCGCCCCGGCCGCTCGCGAGCCCGAGATCGACTTGCCCCCCACGGAGAAGTACGGCTACGGGTCGGCGACGGCCGCTGCAGTCGCAGGGCTGCTGCTGAGCGTCGTCGTCGCGGCCGTCCCGGCCACCGCCGCCGTGCTGGCAGTCATCATCCTTCTGCTGTCGGTGACTACGCGACGCGGCTTCAAGCTGGTCCTCACCCTGGTCCCCATGCTGGTTACCGCCGCCCCGGCCTGGTGGGGCGCCTGGCTCCTGGGCCACCGGGCGGGCTGGGCCGAGGGGGTCCGGCTGCTGCTGACCGACATCGGCCTGCCCGTCTCCGCGCCGGCGCCGAGCAGTCTCGACCTGCTGGTCGGCTCCCCGATGGACCTGGACGCCCTGGTCTCCTCCGGGGCTCTGAGTGTCCTGCTGCGGGTACTGCTGGCGCTGGTCCCGGTCCTGGGCGTCGTCGGGCTCTTCGTCTCCCGGCGCGTCCGGGTGGCCCGCACCGGCATCCTCCTGGCCCTGGGCGGCCTCATCCTGGCCGGGCTCTGCCTGCGCACCCCGACCGGTCTGGGACCGGACGTTGCCGGAAGCGGCCTGGCTCCCGTCAACGGATGGTCCGGGGCCGGTCTGTCCCTGGCACTGAGCGGTTTCCTCGCGGCGGCCCTGACCGCCGGCGAGACCATCTGGGACCTGCTTGGGCAGCGGTCCAGAGGCGGCCGTCGAGCGCTGGAGCGCAGGAGCCGGAAGGATGCCGACGCGGCCTCCTCCCTGGCCGCAGACCCGACGGTGAGGCGGAAGCGATCGCGCCGCCTCAAGGCGGCCTTCACGACCGCGGCCTGCCTCGTCCTGCTCGCCCCGGTGGTGGTCGGTGGCATCTGGTCCTACCAGGCTCACCGCGCCAGTAACCCGCGGGTCCTGGCGCTGCACTCCACGCCTCAGCAGATCCCGCTCATTGCTGAGCAGTTCCAGGGCTCGGAGGCGGCCGGACGAGTTCTCAGACTCACCTCCACGCCGCAGGGGCTCCAGGCCACCATCTGGCGCGGGCCCGGCACCCAGATCAGCGACGTCCTGCCCGGAGCGGTCAACGTCGAGGCGCGCACCCGTGCCGCCGCGGCACTGGCCGACCCCGGGCTCAAGCCCGGCAAGGACGCTCAGCCGGCCAGGCCCAGCAGCGCAGCCTCAGGTCAGGCACTCGTCCTGGACGACCCCGCCGACGTCGAGCTCGCCCAGATCGTCACCCGCGCCACCGCCGGACAGGACAAGGGAGCCGCCGACGCCCTGGCGGCCCACGGCATCGCCGTCGTCGTGCTCGATCATCAGGAGGGCGACGCCGTCACCGCCGAGGCCCGCGTAGGCCTGGCCTCAACGCCGGGACTGGAGCAGCTCGCCCAGACCGCCTCGGGCAACTCCTGGAGGGTCACGTCCTCGGCTCACCCCGACTCGGCCCGCCTGAGCCTCCTGGACGCCGGAGGTGTGGTCACCCCGGTCGCCTCCACCGGTACCGGCTCAGGGACCCGCACCGAGATCCCCGCCGGAGCCGGCCCCCGCACCCTCGTCATGGTGGAGCGCTCCGACGCCGGCTGGAGCGCCACCCTCGATGGCCGGCGCCTTGAGGCCACCACGGTTCGCGCCCAGGACGGCAGCTGGAAGCAGGGCTTCACCGTCGGCTCTGAAGGCGGGGAGCTGGTGGTCACCCACACCCGCAGGTCCACGGCCGCCGCGACCTACACGATCTGGGCCGTCTGGGCCCTGACCCTGGTGGCGGCACTGCCCCTGCGACGCGGAAAGGAGATGGCCTCATGACGCAGCCCCGTCAGGACGACGCCGACAGCCAGCAGGAGTCGGAGGAGAAGGCCGAGACCCAGCCCCCGCAGCACAGGTCGACCAGGCCGGCCCCGCAGCAGGCCGACGGCGGGACCGCCTCCGCGGAGAAGACCGACGACGAGACCGCGGATGAGATCGTGGACGAGGCGGTGAACAAGGAGGCGGACACGCAGGCGGAGGAAGGCGATGACAGCCCCGCCGGCCAGGACCAGGACTCAGGCAGCACCCCCACCGACGAGCCCACTGACGACGCCCCCCACACCGATGCCGAGGATGCCGCCGACACCGATGCCGAGGCGTCGGATGACACCGATGCTGAGACGGTGGATGAGACTGACACTCCCTCCACCAGCCCCTCCACGAAGCGGCGAAGGAGCCCCGCCAGCACCAGGCGGCACCGCCGGTCACTGGGGCAGACGGTCTCCCGCGGCGTCGGTGTCCTGACTTCCCTCGCGCTGGCCGCAGCCGTCGGAGGCGTCACCTGGTGGGGGTACACCGCACCGACCACACCGACCCCGCAGCTGCAGGCCCTGAGCCTGGCCCAGCCCGGAGGCACCACCACCTACGTCTGCCCGCACGCGCCCACCAATACACTGCGGGGCACCGACGTCGGCGCCATGGAGTCCGCCACCGCCATCGTCCCGGCCAAGGGAGACGGGGCCGGCAAGTCGGCCACCTATGCCGGTCGGAGCATCCCCACCGACACAGCCACCTCCATGAGTACCGCCGAGGGCGGCATCCTCACCCTCGCGCCCGCGGACGGCCGGGTGGCCAACGCCGTCGGGGCGGTAACGACTCTGACCAAGAGCGGTGACCTGCGGGGGCTCACCGCCGCCCCCTGCACCCAGCCGTCCGCCATGTCCTGGATCGTGGGCGGCTCCATCGCGGCGGGCTCCTCGGCCGAGCTGCGACTGGTCAACCCCGGCGTCACCCCCGCCACCGCGAAGGTCACCCTCTACGGTTCCATCGGCCGGCTCAGCCTGCCCAGCAACGGGGAGATCACCGTGCCCGCGGGCGGCTCCTCCTCCCTGGCCCTGGAGACGAAGGGCAGCCAGGACCCGCGCATCGCCGTATCCGTCGAGGCCGACGGCGGCTCCGTGGTGCCCACCCTCGTCACCGAGTCCCTCGACGGGGAGACCCCCGCCGGCACCGACGTCATCACCCCGGGAGCCACCCCGGCCACCGACCTCGTGATCCCCGGCGTGGAGATCACCGAGCCGGCCACACAGGGTGAGGTGCCCGACGCCAAGACCGGTGCGGACTCCTCCGACAACCCGGCCGTGCGCATCGTCAACCCCGGTGCCGCCCCGGCGACCGTGTCGGTGACCATGCTCGGCAAGGACGGTGCCCGCCCGCTGAGCGGGGCGCAGTCCGTGACCATCGACGCCGGCTCCGTCTTCGACATCCAGCTGGCCGGCGTGCCCGCGGGCACCTACGGGGTGCAGGTCACCTCGAACACGCCAGTGGGAGCCGCTGTCCGCATGGTGCGCAGCGGCGGCGAGTACCCCGCGCGCTCCAAGGCCCTCGTCCACGACCAGGCCTGGGCGCAGGCCGCGCTGCCCGGTGCCGCGGACTCCGGCCTGCTGGCGGTGCCGCGCGCGGCCTCCCTGAGCTCGGCGGTCACCGTGGCCAACAGCGGTGAGACCACCTCGGTGACCCTGTCCTCCCTCGACGGCTCCTGGAAGCAGGACGTCAAGGTCGCCAAGGGCAGTTCCAGCGTCGTCGAGGTGCCGGCCAAGGTCTCCGCCGTCCGCCTGAACGCGGCCGGTCGGAAGGGCTCATCGGGGACCTCGCACGCCCCCAGTGGACTGGCCGCCGCAACCGTCGTGACCGCGCAGGCCGGTGGAGACCTGGCCGGCACGCTCATCTCCACCGTGCCGGCTCAGCCCGACGCCACCGTTCAGGCCCAGCGCCGCATCCTGCTGGACTGACGCCACCGGGCCCCGGGCGGGGGAGTCCGTCTCACAGGGCCGAGTCGGGATCGATCTCCTCGGGGCGGCGCCCCAGCATGAGGGCCACCTGCTCGACGACGACACGGTGCACCAGGTCGGCCAGCTCGGCATCGTTCGTGGCCCGGGAGGCCACCGGTCGGCGGTAGATGACGACGCGCGCCGGCAGTCCCGCACGGGGCTCAGCGGTGAAGCCGCGTCCCAGCACCACCGAGCGCTCCCAGGGCGCCGGATCCGAGGGCGGGACCTCCTCGACGGCGAACTGGATCTGATCCACCGACGGCCAGCGTCTGGCCAGGTTCTGGGCCGCGTCCACGACGAGCTCGTCGAAGCGCTCGGCGCGAGTGCGCCAGGCCGGCAGATGCGGCGGCAGGAGTGGACCGCGCAGCCCCCGGCCGTGGCGGTCACGACGACTGCTCGGGCGGCGCCCCGGTGCCGCGGCGGAGCGCGGGGGGATCCGCCCGGGCGAGAAGGGGAACAGGTCGGTCACATCGGCCAGCCTAAGCGGCGTGTGGATGACCGGCGGGCAACGGCACGGTAACCTGCGAGCGTGAGAAGAGTCCGACACTGCCGCAAGCCCGGCTGCGAGCGCCCAGCCGTGGCCACCCTGACTTCCGTCTACGCGGACTCCACCATCGTGCTGGGGCCACTGGCCACCGAGGCCCAGCCCGAGGCCTACGACCTGTGCGACAAGCACGTCTCCTCCTTCACGGCCCCCCGCGGCTGGCAGATCATCCGCCTGGCCACCGAGTTCGAGCCGGCTCCCCCCAGTGAGGACGACCTCCTGGCCCTGGCCGACGCCGTGCGCGAGGCCTCCCGCGCCCCACGCCCGGTCGCCTCGCCGGCCGAGCACCGACCCCGCCCCGGCGGGATCATGCCGGCCTCCCTGACGGCCCCGCTGCCGCCCCCGCCGGAGATCGCCGAGGACGAGATCCTGCGGCGCGGGCACCTGCGGGTCCTGCGCGGACAGAAGGGGGACGCATGAGCCGGTCGGACGTTCCCGTGCCTGAGCAGCGAGCGGTCCTCCCCTCCGGACTGAGGTCCGCCCTGCGCTGCCCGCTCAGCGGCGAGGAGCTCGTTGACGGCCTCGACGAGGCCGGTCGCCCCGCACTCGTCTCCCGGGGCACGGGCCTGGCCTATCCGGTGCGCGACGGCGTTCCGATCCTCCTGGTTCACGAGGCATCACGCGTGCCCGCTCCCGGTCCCGACCCTCAGGGCTGAGGCGCCGCGCCCCCGCTGCGACCCGGGTGGCCCGTCGTGGGGCCGAGCCCGGGGTGGTTCAACGCCGTCGGGTCTCTCCTCCCACTCCATAGGGCGGGCGGGCCATGTCCCGCAGCACGTCCTCCTCCAGCCGGCGGTCGCGGCTCTCCAGCACCAGCTCACGGTTACGGCGCTCGGTGAGAACCGCGGCAAGGAACCGTTCGGGGTGCGTGCCGGCGGGCGGCGGGGGAGAGACGTATCCCTGGACCTGAGAAGCCAGCTCGAGTCCCAGCTGGTGGCGGGAGGAGGGCACGAGGGAGGAGGCGCGCTGCAGGAAGGTGCGCGCCGTCAGGCTCAGGTTCCCGGGCAGGGCGCGCAGGTCCGTGCCCGCCGCCCACTGAGCCAGCTCGGGGGGCATCAGCAGCGGTGGCGCCATGTGGGAGCGGTGATGCTCTCGAACCACGTAGGTGCCGGCCAGCATGTCCCCGAACCGCTTCCCCCGCTTGGAGACGATGCTGGCGCACAGGGCCGGCACGGCCCAGGTGCCCCAGATCTCGACGACGGCCAGCAGCGTGCGCACCAGGCAGTGGCGCAGCCTGACGGTACCGCCGTCGTCGCGCACCACCCGGGCCCCGGTCACCATGCGGCCCAGGCTCCGGCCCCCGCTGAGGAGCTCGACGAGCAGAGGGATGACGACCATCCAGGCGAGGAGGGCCAGGGACAGCATCGCCCGGGTCAACGCGAGATTCTCTCGGAACTCCGAGCCCGTGGAGATGGCCAGCACCATCACCACGACCACGGACAGTCCTGCCCCCAGGGCATAGACGGCGTAGTCGATGAGTCCCGAGGTGATGCGATTGGCGACCGTCGCCGGGGTGATCTCCAGGGCGACCGCCTCCCCGGTGATGAGCAGCTCGGGCTCGATCATCCGCTCGGAGGATGTAGGGGATGCGGCCGTCATGACAGACTCCTTGCGTGGATCTTGATGCTTTCTCCGCGGCGCACCGCGATCAGTGGGAACGTCTCGATGTGCTCGTGGGGCGCGGCCACCTCAGCGGGGCTGAGACCGATGAGCTCGTGGCTCTCTACCGCACCTGCGCCCGTCATCTGTCGCGGGTGCGCTCGGCCGCGCCGGATCCGCAACTCATCGCCGAGCTGTCCTCCCGAGTGGCCGCGGCTCGCGGCCGCCTGACCGGAACACGGGAGGTGAGGAGCCGTTCGGTGCGCCGCTTTGTTCTCCAGTCCGTGCCGGCGGCCCTGTACCGCATCCGGTGGTGGACCTGCGGGGTCATGGTTGCCGAGATCGCCCTGGCGCTGGTGGTGGGGGCGTGGACCCTGCGCAGTCCGGAGGCCATGGCAGCTCTGGGCAGCCCCGAGACGCTGGACACCTACGCCCATGAGGCCTTCGAGTCCTACTACTCCACGTACTCCGCCCCCGACTTCGCCGCTGCGGTGTGGACGAATAACGCCCGTATCGCAGCGATCTGCGTGGCCGGAGGGATCACGGGGTTCCTGCCGCTCTACATGCTGTACCAGAACGCCGTCGGCGTGGGACAGGCCGGGGCGATCATGGCCGACCACGACATGCTCGGCGTGTTCCTCTCGCTCATCTCGCCGCACGGCCTGCTGGAGCTGACCTGCATCTTCATCGCCGGCGCGGCCGGACTCAAGCTCTTCTGGACCATGCTGGTCCCCGGCCGGCGCAGCCGCACGGCCGCGCTGGCCGCCGAGGGACGGGCCCTCATCACGGTGGCCGTGGGCCTGACCGCCGCCCTGGCCGTCGCCGGACTCATCGAGGCCTTCGTGACTCCGGCCCCCATCCCCTGGTTGGTCAAGATCGCCATCGGAGCCGGTGCGTTGGCACTGCTGTGGGCCTACACCCTCATCCTGGGCCGCTCCGCCGTCGCCGCAGGGTCCACGGGTGACCTCGAGGAGGATGAGGCCGGCTACGTCCAGCCCGAGGCCGGCTGAACCGGGCGTCGTCGCAGTGCGCCTCATAGACGCCCCGCGGCCTTGAGGTCCAGGTAGCAGTCGGCCAGTGCCGGAGCAAGCCCCTGGTCGGGTGCCTCCACGACCTCCACCCCGCCGCGACTCAGGCGGCGGCGCACGGCGTGCATCTCCACCAGGTCCTTCTCCGCGGAGGCGGCCACGTACACCGAGTCGGTGTCGTCACGCGTCGACCTGAGCTCCTCCAGCTCGGGGTCCAGGGCCGAGGCGAGAACAACCGTGTGCTCCCGGGCCAGAGCCGCCAGCGTCCGAATCATCGTCGCGTCCCCGGCGCTGCCGTCCAGGGCGGAGATGACCACCACCAGTGCGCGCTGCGAGAGCGTGGTGCGCACCAGAGAGGCCACGAGGGTCCAGTCGAGCTCGGTCAGGCGCGGCTCCACATCGGTCAGGTGCTCGGCCAGCTCGGTCATGAGCACCGGTCCGGCGCTGCCCCGCACCTGTGCGCGCACGGCGTCGTCCATGGCCAGGACGTCGACCCGGTCGCCGGCGCGGGAGGCCAGGGCCGCCAGCAGCAGGGTGGCCTCGATCTGGGCGTCGAGCCTGGGGGCGTCCCCCAGGCGGGCGGCGGACAGTCGACCCGAGTCGATGATGATGAGAACCCTCCGATCGCGCTCCGGGCGCCAGGTGCGTACCAGCACCTCGCCCCGGCGGGCAGTGGAGCGCCAGTCGATGGAGCGCACGTCGTCTCCGACGACGTACTCGCGCAGGGAGTCGAACTCGGTCCCCTCCCCGCGCACCATGACGGCGCTGCGTCCGTCCATCTCCCGCAGCCGGGCCAGGCGCGAGTGCAGGTGGCGGCGCGAGCGGAAGGCCGGCAGGACCCGGACGGAGGCAGGGACCTCCAATGACGCCTGCCGCCCCGCGATGCCCAGGGGACCCGTCACCCTGACAGTCAGTGGCCCCGCCTGGCGCTCCCCCCGGCGTCGGGGCGTGAGCACCGTGGAATGACGACGGCGCTGTGCCGGGGGGATCGTCATCGCCCCGCGATCGTGGGTCGCCCCGGCGCTGGGGGGCCAGGCATCGCGCAGCAGGAGGCGGGCCGTGCGCCGACCGGTGTTGGTGAGCGTCAGTGTGGCAGTGATCGACTCGCCCAGCCGCACGCCGTGGCTCACGGAGCGCGAGGCCCGCAGCACTGCGGGCGAGGGGGCGCTCACCACGTCGATCACGACGAGGACCATGACCACGCCGGCCCAGGCCAGCACGGTGGCCGGGCGCGGCGCGATGAGGACCAGGGCGATCCCCGCAAGCATCGCCCATACGGCGCGCATCGTCAGGAACATGCCACTCCTGTCGTGAGTCGGTCAGCTGATCGGTTCTGTGCTCGTGGTCTTCGGCGGCCGATGCCTCAGCGCGGGACCGGCACGGTTCGCAGCACGGCCTCGATGACGGACTGAGGGGTGATGCCCTCCATCTCGGCCTCGGCGTGCAGCTTGATGCGATGGCGCAGAGCCGGAAGCGCCAGTGCCTTGATGTCATCGGGAGTGACGAAGGACCTGCCGGCGAGCCAGGCCCAGGCCCGTGACGCGGCCAGGAGCGCCGTGGCCCCACGCGGTGAGACCCCCAGGGCCACCGAGGGCATGGAGCGGGTGGCGCGCACGAGATCCACCGCGTAGGCCAGCACCTCCGGCGTGACTCCGACCGTGCTCACCTGGGCCCGGGCCTGAGCCAGTTCCTGGACCCCGGCGACGGCCCGCAGCCCTGCCGAGAGCAGGTCGCGCGGATCGAATCCTGAGGTGTGGCGGGAGAGCACCTCGATCTCCTGGGCCCGCTCGGGCAGGGGAAGCACCAGCTTGAGCAGGAAGCGGTCCAGCTGGGCCTCGGGCAGCGGGTAGGTCCCCTCGTACTCCACCGGGTTCTGGGTGGCGATCACCATGAACGGATCCGGCAGGGCCCGGGGCTCGCCGTCGATGGAGACCTGACGCTCCTCCATGGCCTCCAACAGCGCCGACTGCGTCTTGGGCGGGGTGCGGTTGATCTCGTCGGCCAGCAGGAGGTTGGTGAAGACGGGACCTGCCCGGAAGGAGAACTGGGCGCTGCGGGAGTCGTAGATGAGTGAGCCGGTGACGTCCCCGGGCATGAGGTCGGGGGTGAACTGGATGCGTTTGGTCTCCAGATCCAGCGCGGTGGCCAGCGACCGCACCAGGAGGGTCTTGGCCACGCCGGGAACCCCCTCGAGCAGGACGTGCCCGCCGGCGAGCAGGGCGATGACCAGCCCGGTCACAGCCGCCTCCTGACCGACGACGGCCTTGCCCACCTCGCTGCGCACGGCCACCAGGCGCCTGCGCGGGTCGGAGCCGTCCTCCCCGCGGGGGGAGGACGGTGAGACCTTTGGGGCGCTGTGGGTTCCCGAGGCGTCCGGGCCCTCGGGGGCCTGGGGGTGGGGGGCGCCGGTATCCGCGTCACCTGCGATGCCCGGGGCGCGGGTGGGGTCGGTGCTGTCCGTGCTCATGTGGAGTGAACCTCGCTCTCGAGTTGGTCGAGCTGAACTGCCAGGGTGGCCAGGGCGTTGTCGCTGGTGGGCGGCGGGCCGTAAAGAAGAGAGTCCACCGTGGCCGGGGCGATGCCCGAGGCCAGGGAGACGGCGGCGATGACGTCACGGCGCGAGGTCCCGGGGGGCAGGCCCAGGGTGGCGCCCAGACGCAGCGCGGCACCCGAGCGCAGGGCCTGGGCCGCACGGGGCCGGTCCGAGCCCTGACGGTAGAGACGCCCGCGGGCCACCGTGGTCTCGATGGAGCGCACGACGACGGGCAGGTCCTCGCTCACGATGCCGCCGAAGCGACGCCCCTGGACGATCGCCAGCACGCCGGCGATGACGAGGAGCTGGAAGATGAGGACCGGAAGCCAGGGGGGAGTGGAGGAGGAGTTCCACACGGAGGGCGCCTCCATGTGCTCCCCGTCCAACCACAGCACGCGGCTGTGATGGCCCAGCGCGCGCACTCCCAGGGCTGCGTGCCCCTCCTGGGCCAGGTGAACGTTGGTCACCGGCGCGGGATCGGGCAGGACCCGCAGCGTGGCACCGCTGGGCAGGGAGTCGGTGGCATAGGCGTAGCGGTCCTCGCCCACCGGGAAGCAGCCGACGGCGTCGCCATCGCCCTGCAGGGACACCGAGGCGCGCGTGCCGGCCAGGCTCCGGGCGGCCTGGGCATCGGCGTCGTCGCACTGTGGCGCCCGGGTGGAGGAGGCCGCCGCCGCGGTGCCCTTGGCGGTCATGCCCGTCAGCCCCGCCAGGGCGTCGCTGCCGCTCTCGGCTCCGACGACGACGACGTCGCCGCCCGACTCGGCCAGGGCCCGCCGGTCCTGGTTGCTGAGCCGGTCGGCGTTGACCACGGCGATGGTCGCGCCCTCGCGGCCGGCGTCCACGGCCTGGGAGAGGCTGCCGGCCTTGCTCACGGAGATCCCCTCGTCGCGCAGCAGCTCGGCGAGCGCCATGGTTCCCCAGTCCTTGGGGTTGTCGATGGCCAGCGGCGTCGTGGAGGTGATGGTCCGAGTCCACACGGTCACCAGGACGGGGATGAGCATGAGGGCCACCGCGATGACCCCTGGGCGCCACCGGCGCCAGCGCCGGGACCAGCGCGGACCCGTCACCTGGGGCGGGGCGGCCTCGAGAGAGGAGTCCGGGGGAGGCGGGGGCTGCGACGTCGTCGTGGGGGTGCTCATGCCGGCGTCCCCGGAACGTGGGCGGAGGCGTCGACGAGGGCGTGTCCGCTGGGGAGACGGACCGTGGTCATCTGATCGGCGAGCTCGCGCATCTGCTGGTCCTGGGCGCTGGTGGAGACCACTCGACCGTAGAGGACGGCGTCGAACAGGTGGGCGGCCTCGTACAGCGGGGCCACGACCCGGTGCTCGCCGAGGGCCTGGTGGGTGAGCGTGGCCGCCTCCAGGGCCGTCATGCCCGGGTACTCATCGATGATCCCGCGCTCATCGAGGGAGCGGATGATGGCGCGGAAGCGTTCGACGACGGCGGTGGTGAAGTCGGCCTGCGCGGCCGCCGTGTCCGCGGCGCGGGTCAGAGCGTCGGCATCGCGGTCGTCGGTGAAGACCGACAGCGACGGCGGCGTCGCTACCCTGCGGGCCGAGGACAGCCTGGTCAGCAGGAGGGTCAGCAGCGCGATACCGGCGGCGACGACGAGAACCACGATGAGCGTGGACACCCAGGAGGGAACCCCGGGGACCATGCTGCCGACATCGAAGAGCCCCCTGAGCCAGCTCCAGATCCGGTCCCACAGATCGTGATGGTCGTGGTAGATCGGACGGGAGAGCTCCCTGCCCGCGGCGCGCCGGGCCTCGTCGGCGTCGGGGGTCGCTGGGGCCTGCGCGCTGATCGTCCTGAGAGGTGTCACGGCCGGCTCATACTCCGGCGGCGTGACGCAGCTCGACGTCCAGGCCCTCGGAGCGCATCCGCAGGTCGGTGTACATGAGCGCGACCACGGCGGAGTCGAAGGGCAGGATCGCGGCCTGGACGAGACTGCTGAGAAGCGTCGATGCCACCAGGATCGCGAGGGTCATGTCCGGGGCGGCGTAGAGGAGCCCCTGCATGACGATGGACACGCCCTGGGACACGATCTGGGAGGCGAAGAAGACGATGATGAAGGAGAGCAGGCGGATGCCGACGATACGCCAGAAGTAACCCCGCGTGAGGGTCCAGGAGCGGGAGATCCCCTCCATGACGCCGATGTTCTCCAGGACCAGTGCCGCCGGCGCCAGGCACAGCTTGCACATCAGCGCGAAGATCGCCAGCCCGAGCACGGCGATCACCGCCAGGATCGCCAGGATGGCGAGGATGATGGTCCCGGCGGAGTCCTCAGCGGCCCCGTTGGCAATGACGTTCCCCAGGAGGGCCCAGCCGATGCCAACGGCGATCGCTGTGACGACGGCGGTGATGACGGCGAGGATGAGCTCGATGAGGAGCGTCTGGCCGATGAGCGCCCACACTCGCGGCCGGGTGCGCTGCCACACGTCGCCGAGGGACGCCTTGCGGCCCAGAATGGTGCGTGAGACGGTCACGATGAGCAGGCCGATAATGATCGAGGTGGCCATCATGCTCAGCACGCTGGTCACGCCGAGCTGGACGAGCAGGCCCACCAACGATGCCCCGATCTTGTCCAGGTCGGCGTCGGAGAGCTCAACCTTCCCGGACGTCAGGTTCGGCAGGCCGAGCCGGGACAGGAACAGGGCGAAGCTGCCGGCGGACAAGAGCCCCACGATGCTCATCACCACCAGTGAGGGGACGAACATGGCTTTGGGGTTGGCGCGCAGGGACTCGAAGGCTCCCCCGAGGATCTCCCCGATGGACAGCGGCCGCAGCGGAATGATCGAGGGCTTGGGGGCCAGTGCCGACGTGTAGCCGCCGTAGCCCGGGTATCCGGGGCCGCCGGGAGCTCCCGGATACCCCGGTGCTCCGGGATAGGGGGCGCTTCCGGGGACTGAGCCGCCTGCGTAGCCCGGCTGACCCACCGGTGGCGTCTGGTAGCCGCCGTAGCCGGGGTACTGGGGTCCCGCTGCTGAGCCCGGAGCCGGGTAGGAGGGAGCTCCTGTGAAGGCGCCGGCGTCGGGGGCCTGCCATCCGTCCTGATCGCCTCCGACGAAGTTGCTGCCGGAGGTGCCGTGAGCCTCGCGGTCCGGCTCTCCGCTCGGACCGCTGCCGTCAGGGGGGAAGTCGGTACTCATAAGCCCATGCTGTCATGTCCGGCCGTCATCTGGCCCTCCCCCTGGAGGAGGAAATCGTGCCGCTGGAGCTCCGCGTGTGCCCTGAGCCAGGTTCAGGGGGCGCAGCGAAGATCACGGTTCGGCCGCAATAATCCCGGCTTCTGGGCGCGCTGACGCCGGTTTTTCCCGTAACTGAGGGGATTCTCTTAATTTCCTGGGGAAACTGTGGACGCCACCTCGGTGGTCCGGGTGTCCCTCGGGTCCTGGGGCTCATGCCAAGATACGGGCTATGAGCACGCGCATTCTGGTCGTCGACGACGATGCATCCCTGGCCGAGATGATCGGCATCATGCTGGAGTCGGAGAGCTACACGCCCACACTTTGTCATGACGGGGCCAAGGCCCTGGACGCCTTCCACGAGGTCAACCCTGATCTGGTCCTGCTCGACCTCATGCTTCCCGGGCTCGACGGCGTCGAGATCTGCCGGCTCATCCGCTCCGAGTCCGACGTGCCGATCATCATGCTGACCGCGCGCACCGACACCCAGGACGTCGTCGCCGGTCTTGAGGCCGGTGCGGACGACTATGTGACCAAGCCCTTCAAGTCCAAGGAGCTGCTGGCCCGCGTCTCCACCCGCCTGCGTCGCACCAACCCCGGTGCGGCCGAGCACGTGCGTGCCGGGGACCTCGACATCGATGTCGCCGGTCACCAGGTCAAGCGTGGCGAGTCGGTCATCTCCCTGACGCCGCTGGAGTTCGAGCTGCTGGTGACTCTGGCCCGGTCGCCGTGGAAGGTCTTCACCCGTGAGGAGCTCCTCAGCCAGGTGTGGGGTTACCAGCACCCGGCCGACACCCGTCTGGTCAATGTTCACGTTCAGCGCCTGCGGGCCAAGATCGAGAAGGACCCCGAGCGTCCCTCGATCGTGGTGACGGTGCGCGGTGTCGGCTACAGGGTCGGCGAATCCGCGTGAGCGACGGCGCATCGGGCGCCATACAATGAACCCGATGCGTAATTCAGGGGGCACGTCGATGGGGTCATCGGTGGGCACCGCGGAGGAGCGGCTGGTTCGGCGTCTGCCTCTGCCGGGGCTGCTGCGCCGCAGCCTGGAGGTGCGCATGGTGTGCACCGCCACCGTCATTGGTCTGCTTCTCATTGTGCTGCTGCTGACCTTCGTGACCGACCGGATCCGCTCCGAGGTGTTCGCCGATCAGCGCGACGTCATCCTCGCCGATGCCGCGTTGCGCGCCAGCGTCGCTCAGGCCGAGTTCGACTCGACCACGGCAGTCACCGTTGACGAGGTCTCGGCCGCGGCGGAGCGGCAGGTCAACGGCGCCAAGGACTCGATCTCCTCCTCCGGTGGGGGGGGGGTTCTCATGCTGCGCAACGAGGAGGAGACCTCGACGACGGTCGTCAACGACCTGGAGACCGACACCCGTCTGCGCTCCCTCATCACCCCTGAGATGTCCCGGGCCCTCGATGAGGGCGGGGCGCGCGCCCAGTACTGGCAGTCGGTGGCGGTACCCAACGATGAGGGCGGCACGGATCCGGGGCTCATCGTGGGGACCCGGGTGAGCCTGCCCCTGGCCGGGGAGTACGACCTCTACCTCGTCTACAGCCTGGCCAGCGAGCAGCGCATCGTCTCCCTGGCCTCGCGCAACATCACCATTGGGGGGCTGGGCTTCCTGGCCATCCTCATCGTCGTGGTGTGGGCCTTCACCAGGTGGGTGCTCAGCCCCGTGCGGCACACCGCCCGGGCCGCTGAGCGGCTGGCCTCCGGACTGCTGGCCGAGCGGCTGAGCATCCAGGGGGAGGACGAGATATCCACCCTGGCCAGATCCTTCAACCACATGGCGACCTCGCTGGAGGACCAGATCGAGCGCCTGGAGTCCCTGTCCAAGGTGCAGCGCCTCTTCGTCTCCGACGTCTCCCACGAGCTGCGCACCCCGCTGGCCTCGATCCGCCTGGCCACGGAGCAGATCCAGGACGCGCGCGAGGAGATCTCCGATCCCTTCGCCCTGCGCAGCATCCAGGTCCTGTCCAGCTCGGTGGACCGCTTCGAGACTATGCTCACCGACCTGCTGGACATCTCCCGCATCGACTCCGGGAACGTCAAGCTCCGGCTGGAGGAGTTCGACCTCGCCCAGGTGGTCGACACCGTCATCGAGACCACCCAGTTCCACTTCGACGCCACCGGCACCGAGCTGCGCCTCCACCTCCCCGAGGAGCCGGCCACCGCGGAGATCGACGTCACCAGGGTCGAGCGCATCATCCGTAACCTCGTGGTCAACGCGCTCGAGCACGGTGAGGGCAAGCCGATGGACGTCACCGTCGCCGTGGATGCCGATGCGGTGGCGGTGCGGGTGCGCGACCACGGCATCGGCATGAGCCCCGACGTCGTCACCAAGGTCTTCGACCGCTTCTACCGCGCCGACCCCTCGCGCAAGCGCAGCCTGGGAGGCACCGGACTGGGGCTGTCCATCGCCATGGAGGATGCCCGTCTGCACGGCGGGCGCCTCTCGGCCTGGGGATGGCCGGCCGACGGCTCCTCCTTCCTGCTGGTCCTGCCTCGCACCCAGGGGGCCGACGGCGGTCCCGGCCGGCTCAGCGGCCCCGGCCCCCTCGAGCTCGTCCCGCAGGACGCGCCCGCGGTGGCCCGCGCCGGCATCCCCATCGACGAGGAGTCCTCCTTCTCCCCGGTCGGCCCCCTGGGGCCCGCGCCCGCCACCCGCCGGGCCCGCCAGAGCGTCGTCCTGGGCGACATCCCCCTGGCCGGGGAGAGCCACGACGCGGTCACCGAGGACGTCGGCCGAGTCGTCGTCGTCCTTCCCGGTCAGGAGCCCGCCACCCGCACACCCGAGGAGACCGAGGAAGAGGGGTGGCGCCGATGACGCAGCCGATGAACCGCGACGCGCCCACTCAGGGGCGCAGATCCGCAGAGGCCGCAGAGCCGGCCGGGCCCACTGAGCCCATCGGGCTCCTCGGAACGGTTCCGGCCAGATTGTCGCGACGCGGCGCGCTGGGGCTGCTCTCGGCCACGGCCGCTGGCGTGCTGGCCGGCTGCACGGCGCTTCCGAGCTCCAGCCGCGTTACCCGCTCCGGGGTGGCCGCCTCCGACACCAACGCCCTCATCGAGACCGCTCCCGGACCAGGTGAGGGGGACTCGGCCGAGGACATCGTCAACGGTTTCCTGCGCGCCACCATCGCGGGGTTCTCCGACGACTTCGCCACCGCCAAGCAGTTCCTCAGCGATCACGCCGTCGCGCAGTGGAAGCCCCTGGAGACGGTGAGCGCCTACAGCGGGTCGACCGAGCCGCAGGTCTCGGTGGCGGCCAACGGCTCCTTCACGGTGACCTCCGGGCAGGTGGGGGTGCTCAACTCCCTGGGTGTCTTCACCCCCGCCCCGGAGGGGAGCACCTATACCGGCGAGTTCTCCCTGGCCACCAACTCCACCGGCCAGTGGCGCATCGTCGGCCTGCCTCACGGCATCCTGCTGCCCCTGTCCCGACTCATGCAGAACTTCGCGGTCAGCTCCCTGGCCTTCCTGTCCCGGGACCGGTCCAGGTTCGTCCCCGAGCTGCGCTGGTACCCGCGCAGCTCGCAGGCCGACTCCCTGGTCTCCGGGCTGCTGGCCGGGCCCTCGGACTGGCTTGCGAAGGGGGCCTCCAGCCTCATCCCGCGCAACGCCGAGCGGGCTGGGCGGGGGGTCGTCGTCGAGGGCGGTACCGCCACCGTCCACCTGAGCGCGGACTCCGACCCCGCCTCGGAGGACGCCCGCGGGCTCATGGTGGCCCAGATCGAGCAGAGCCTCGTCCAGATCAGCGGTATCGACCACGTGCGGGTGCTCGCCGGCACCGTCGACCTCGGCGCTGCTGCCCAGTTGACACCGATGGCCCCCGAGGTCGGAGGCATCGTGGGGATGTCGGAGGGATCGGTCGTGCGCGGCACGGGGGCCAGGCGCGTCACCCTGGCCAGTGACCGGGTCCTGGGGACCAGTGACGCGCGTAGCCCGAGCCTGGGGGCCGACGGGGCCGTCTACGCACTGTCGGCCTCCAGCCTGCTGCGCCTGCCCCGGGGGCAGGGCTCCGCCAGCGTCATCCTCTCGGTGGGGGATCCCTCCGCGGGCGCCGGTGGGCTGGGAGCGCCGATGGGCGACCGGCACGGCTGGGCCTGGTTGCTGGCCGAGGGGCGTCTGACCGCCGTCAACGGCTCCGGGCAGCGCGCCACCCTGGAGTCCTCCTGGCTGCAGGACGGCACGGTCGCGGCCTTCGACCTGTCCGTGGAGTCCGAGCGGATCGCCGTGCGGCGAACCGACGGGCGGGTCGCCGTCGCCATCATCATCAGGGACCAGGACGGCCGTCCCACCGGGCTGGGGCCGGCCCTGGAGATGCCCCGCGCCAGTGGGACGGGCACGCGGGGGCTGTCCTGGTGCGCCCCCAACGCCGTGTGCGTCCTGGCCGCTGCCGGCACCGAGGGCGGGAGCGTGCCGGAAGTGCGTCTGGTCCAGGTCGGCGGGGCGGTCAACACGCTGGTGGGGGTGCGTCGGGCCCGTTCGGTCATCTCCGACCGCTCCGAGGAGTCCCTCCTCATCGTCGACGAGGACGGGCAGACCTGGCAGCGTCGCGGGGCGATGTGGCGGGTGCTCACCGCCGAGGTCACTGACCCCTCCTTCCCCCTGCCCTGAGCCGACGCCCCCGACACGCGGCTCCGGGTGCCCCCGGTCGGTCAGGACCGTGGAGCACCCGGATATCAGGGGCCAAACCCGCGCCGCGGGGCCGGATGGGGCTACAGCACCTGGGCGTCCAGGCGGATGACGCCGTAGGTCCACCCGTGACGGTGATAGACGGCACAGGGCTGCTTGGAGGACTTCTCGATGAACAGGTAGAAGGGGTGCCCCACGAGCTCCATCTGGTAGAGGGCCTCGTCAACGGTCATCGGCTTGGCCTCGTGCAGCTTCTGACGCACGATCACCGGGGAGTCGCCGAGCTGCGCCTCAACGGCGACACCCGGCTCGGTGGGGGCGGAGGGGGAGTCCTCGATCGGCGCGTCACCGGTGTCGGGGACCAGGGGCACCTCCATGCCGGGAGCTGCCTGGAGGTCCTCATTCGGTGCGGCCACGGTGTGACGACGGTGGTGGTCCTTCTTGCGGTCCCGGGCCCGGCGAAGGCGCTCGGTCAGCTTGCCCATGGCGATATCAAAAGCGGCGAAGCGGTCCGAGGAGGAGGCCTCCGCCCGGATGATCGGGCCCTTGGAGACGACAGTGATCTCCACTCTCTCGGCGGTGTCGGCCTGGCGCGGGTTGCGCTCGTGGGTGACCTCCACCTCGACGCGCTGGACCCGGGGGTCGAACTGCTCAACCTTGACGGCCTTGTCCTCGACGTAGTCGCGCAGGCGAGAACTGATCTCAGCGTTACGACCGACGACGGTGATATCCATGGTGGAACCTCTTTCTAGGCTCGTGGGCCGGCCCTGACGGGCCGTGTGCGACAAGTACCCGCCACGTCTCACGGCGGGTTCGGGACTGGTGTCATCACCTCCTGGTCACCTCGTGAGGGCCCTCAGGCACCGAGGCGGGGATCCGATCGACTGTCCTTGTCGGCGTCGGGAGCCGCCTGTGCGTTGTGCCACATAAGGTACACCATGTGGGGCTGTTCACGCCTCCCTTTCGTACGCGCCGCGCCCGAAAGAAGCCTCCTGATCGCCGCAGGCGGACAAGGTGGAGGCTCCCGGATCCATGCGGCCAGGGGTGCGGCGGCCTGCGGCGACCACCCCAGGGCCGACCGGCACCGCGGCACGCGCATGCGCCGGGGGCGGGGCTGCGCTCAGCACCAGGGCGCCCAGGACCCGCCCGCCGCCCGCCCGCAGTGCCCGGGCGCAGGCTCCCAGAGTGGCCCCGGTGGTCACGACGTCGTCGACCAGCAGGATCGGCAGGCCGGTGACGGCGGCCAGCAGGCGCGGAGCCTGGGCGCGGTTGCCCCGTCGCTGACGGGCGGATCGGCCCGCCTGGTGCGCCCCACCGCCCCGACGGCGCAGCAGGTCCGTGCTCAGCACGAGCACTGCGGATTCTTGCCCGGCCCACTGCGCGCAGATCCCCCGGGTGACGGCGTCGGCCAGGTGGGCCGCCACCAGGCGGCCGCGCAGACGGCGCACGATCCCGGAGGGCGCGGGGACCACGACCAGCACCCGCGTGTCCCCGGTGGAACCGGTCCAGACCTCTGTGGGAGGGTGCGCCTGTGCCCACCGGCGCCCCAGGTGCCGACCGGATCGGGCCATCACCTCCGACAGGTCCTCCCGGGCACCGTTCTTCCAGCCCAGCACCATGGTGCGCACCGGGCCGGTGTAGGAGGCCAGGGCCCAGATGTCCAGGTCGTCGGCGGCATCGGCGTGCTCCACGGCGAAGGGGGCGGCCTCGAGCAGCTCCCGGCACTGCGGGCACAGCGCCGTCTCCCAGCGCCCACAGCCCGCACAGCTGGTCGGCAGGCCCAGCGACAGGGCGGGGGAGAAATCCGCCGACAGGCCCAGTGGCGGGCCGAGTGCGGCGGGACGGCGGGGCTTGCGGTGACGGTGCTCCATATCCCCACTGTGACGCAGGCGGAACCTTCCCGCTCCTGGCGGCGCTCGCGGTCCACACCGCGAGGGGACGGCCGTCGTCGTCGTCCCCTGTGGCCCCGTGCCCCACCTGTGTCCTCGGTGGGAAGAATCTCGGTGCCGGAAAGACCGCCGCCCAGCGAGGTCCACTAGAGTACGGAGGCAGGTAGCCGGTGAGACCTGAGCCGATACCGAGCCGATCCTGAGCCGATTCCGCGTCGATGTCGAGTTGATTCCGAGTCGGCCGACTCGACCGATACGGCCTGCGTCTCATCGTCGCTCTTCGCAATCTGACGTCCCAAGGGAGAATGCAGCGTGTCGATCGTGGACCGGATCCTTCGCATTGGCGAGGGCCGCACCCTGAAGAAGCTTGATGCCATCGCCGATCAGGTGGAGGCTCTCGCCGACGAGTACAGCGAGCTCTCCGACGCCGAGCTGCGCGAGATGACTGATGAGCTCAAGGAGCGCTACCAGGACGGGGAGACCCTCGACGACCTGCTGCCCGAGGCCTTCGCCACGGTCGTGGAGGCGGCCGACCGCGTCCTGGGCATGCGCCCCTACCACGTCCAGATCATGGGTGGGGCGGCCCTCCACCGCGGCAACATCGCCGAGATGAAGACCGGTGAGGGCAAGACCCTCGTGGCCACGATGCCCTCCTACCTGCGGGCCCTGACCGGCAAGGGCGTCCACGTCGTGACCGTCAACGACTACCTCGCCGAGTACCAGTCCGACCTCATGGGGCGCGTCCACCGCTTCCTGGGGCTGACTACCGGCTGCATCCTCGTGGGCCAGACGCCCGCCGAGCGCCGTGAGCAGTACGCCTGCGACATCACCTACGGCACCAACAACGAGTTCGGCTTCGACTACCTGCGCGACAACATGGCCCAGCGCCCCGAGGACCTGGTCCAGCGCGGCCACGCCTTCGTCATCGTCGACGAGGTCGACTCCATCCTCATCGACGAGGCCCGCACCCCGCTCATCATCTCCGGTCCGGCCAGCGGCGACGTCAACAAGTGGTACAAGGAGTTCGCCACGATCTCCGAGCGCCTGCGCGCGGGCAAGGACTACGAGGTCGACGAGAAGAAGCGCACCGTGGGTGTGCTCGCCGCCGGCATCGAGCGGGTGGAGGACTACCTCGGGGTGGACAACCTCTACGAGTCGGAGAACACCCCCCTGATCGGCTTCCTCAACAACGCCATCAAGGCCAAGGAGCTCTTCCACCGGGACAAGGACTACATCGTGCGCGACGGCGAGGTCCTCATCGTCGACGAGCACACCGGCCGCGTCCTGCCCGGCCGCCGCTACAACGAGGGCATGCACCAGGCCATCGAGGCCAAGGAGCGTGTGGAGATCAAGGCCGAGAACCAGACTCTGGCCACCATCACTCTCCAGAACTACTTCCGCCTCTACCCTGAGGGCTCGCGCTCGGGCATGACCGGTACCGCCGAGACTGAGGCCGCCGAGTTCGCCGGCACCTACAAGATCGGCGTCGTCCCGATCCCCACCAACAAGCCCATGATCCGTCAGGACCAGCCCGACCTCGTCTACACCACCGTCGAGGCCAAGCTCGACGCCGTCGTCGACGACATCGCCGAGCGCCACGAGCTCGGCCAGCCGGTCCTGGTGGGAACCACCAGCGTGGAGAAGTCGGAGATCCTCTCCGAGCGTCTGCGCGAGCAGGGCATCCCTCACGAGGTCCTCAACGCCAAGCAGCACGCCCGCGAGGCCGCCGTCGTGGCCATGGCCGGCCGCAAGGGCGCCGTCACCGTCGCCACCAACATGGCCGGACGCGGAACCGACATCATGCTGGGCGGCAACGCCGAGCACATCGCGGTCTCCGCCCTCAAGGAGGCCGGTCTGGACCCCGAGGAGAACGCCGAGGAGTACGAGAAGGCCTGGCCGCAGGCCCTGGCCGCCGCCAAGGAGGCCTGCCGGGCCGAGCACGACGAGGTCGTCGAGCTCGGCGGTCTCTACGTGCTGGGCACCGAGCGTCACGAGTCGCGGCGTATCGACAACCAGCTGCGCGGCCGCTCCGGCCGTCAGGGGGACCCGGGCGAGTCCCGTTTCTACCTGTCCATGGAGGACGACCTCATGCGCATGTTCGCCTCCGGGCTCGCCCAGCGCATCATGTCCTCGGGCGCCTACCCCGACGACGTCCCCCTGGAGTCCAAGATGGTCACTCGCGGCATCGCCGGGGCCCAGCGCCAGGTGGAGTCGCGCAACTACGAGATCCGCAAGAACGTCCTCAAGTACGACGACGTCATGACCGAGCAGCGCGAGAAGGTCTACTCCGAGCGCCGTCAGGTCCTGGACGGTGAGGACCTGGAGCCCCAGATCGAGGCCTTCCGGGCCCAGGCCGTCACCTCCATCGTCGAGGCCGGCACGGCCGAGGGCCGTCCCGACGAGTGGGACCTGGACGCCCTGTGGGGAGAGCTCGGCCGCCTCTACCCGGTGGGCCTGACCCAGGACGAGGTCGTCGAGGCGCTGGGCGGCAAGAACGCACTGACCTCGGAGCGCCTCATCGAGGAGCTCACTGAGGACGTCGCTGTGGCCTACGAGGACGCCGAGGCCCGCATCGAGGCCAACGCCCTGGCCCATGTCCAGCTCGGCGAGGACCCCATGCGCACCCTGGAGCGCCGCATCCTGCTGGCCGTGGTGGACAAGCGCTGGCGGGAGCACCTCTACGAGATGGACTACCTCAAGGAGGGTATCGGTCTGCGGGCCATGGCCCAGCGCGACCCCCTCGTGGAGTACGCCAACGAGGGCGCCCGCATGTTCCGGGCGATGATGGAGGGGATCCGCGAGGAGACCGTTGAGCAGATCTTCGCCAACGTCGCCCGCTTCGACGCCGCCGCCCAGCGCGCCGCCGAGGACGGCACCGTCGAGGCCGCCCAGGCTGTCGCCAAGGCCAACGCCACCGCAGCGGCCGGCATCCGCGTGGGCCAGGCCGGCGGCCAGGGGCGCGGCACGGTTCTGGGGGACACCGGGCAGGCGTCCATGGAGCAGCGGGTCACCTACTCCGGCCCCAGCGAGTCCGGCGAGGAGGAGACCTCCGGGGCCTCCTCGCGCAGGGCCTCCCGTTCCGGTGCCGACTCCGGCGGCAACCGGGCCGAGCGTCGTCGCTCCAGGAAGAAGCGCCGGCACTGAGGCTCAGCGCGAGCTGACACGACTGTCGATGATCCCGTCGGAACCCGGCAACCAACCGGGGTTCGGCGGGATCACGCCATCTCCAGGCCGGTGAGGATCCAGCGTTCGCGCAGCAGCTCCAGGCGTGCTGCCGCGGCCCGGACCCGGTGGCCCTCCTCCAGCAGGACAGTGGCCTCGCAGGCTCCCGACATGGTCAGCTCGGTGCGCACGCTACGGATGCGCGGACGTCGCGGGCTGGACTGGCCTCCCAGGATCCGGGCGGCCAGGCCCGCCCGACGGGCGAGAGCCTCGAACAGGGAGGGACTGGTCCAACGGACCAGGTGGTCCACCGGGCGCAGCCCGGCCAGGACCTCGCTGGCGGCCGTCACCACGATGGCGGCGGTGCGCGAGGCGTCAGTGCCGGCGGCGGGCCACTGCGTCAGAGGCGCACCCCGCGTGACGGGGCCTGCGTCGTTCACGGGCTTGGAGGGTTTGTGCGGAACCGCACGAGTCGGCGTCGGGTGACTCGGTGTGGGGCGGCTACGACGTTGAGCGTCGGTCTTGCGGCGTGCGGGGCGGGTGGCTTGGACAGTGGTGGTCGCGGTCATGGTGGGCTCCTGGGAGTGGGAGGGTGCCCCGTGGGCACGGAGTGCGAAGTGGAACGGGGAAGGTGTTCGGGGCCTGCGGTGGGGGCCGCCGGCGCTGGTGCGTTGCGGTTCATCGTGATGGCGCCTGACCTCCTGCCGGTGTGCTCGGTGCGGACAAGGCGTCCGGGACGCTCAGGACCGTGCCGGGCCGGATCAGCGAGGGATCGGCGCCGATGGCCTCGGAGTTGGCGCGGTACAGGGCCGGCCAGTCCTGTGCGATCTGTGCGGGGGCGGAGCCGGTGGGCAGGAGGTGAGCGGTGATGGACCACAGGCTCTCGCCGGGCGCGACGGTATGAGTGGGGCTCGAGGAGGGTGGGGCGTCGGGGCCGGTAGGGGGCTGCGCCGCCTGGCTGCCCGGCGGTGTCGAGTCTGCTGACTGGCTTGCGCCCTCCGAGTCGCTCGAACCGGTCGAAGCGCTGGGCGGGGACTGATCGGCCGGCGTCGACGGCGTCGAGGACTGCGAAGGCGGTGAGGCGGGCGCCGAGCTGGTGGGGCGCCATCCCAGGTCATCCCCGCCACTGGTCTCCTCGCTGGCCAGCGCCGGCGCCGAGGACAGGGAGACGAGCAGCGCGGAGGCGACGATGCGTCTCACCGCTGGCGCTCCCCAGGCCTCGAGGGCTCTGGCTGCCAGCGCATAGGCGCCGCCGCGACAGCGCTTGCCGGGGTCGTTCGCCCCGGGGCACGTCATGAGTGCCAGGAGGGCCGAGACCGCGTGCCACAGGGCTCCCAGGGCCCCGCATGTGCAGGTGCCGGCCACCACGGCGTTCGACAGGTCGCTCAGTCCCCAGGCCTGCGGCGGGACCTGCACGAGCTGCTCCGCGGCGCCGTGGGCCGTGCGTCCCAGAACTATCAGGACGGCCCCTGACGCTGCGGCCAGGAGCGTCAGTCGTTGACGAGCTCCCATGTCACCCTCCATCGCCGATGATGTCGTTTGATGATGTTAGGTGTACGCCTATGGTGTGATGATGTCAATAGTGACGATATGACATGCTGTGCGCTGAGTCGTGGTAACGGGGCGGGAGTGGTGCTGGAGGCGCACGGCCCGAGCCGCCTCGGAGTGCTTTCCTCGGCGTGCGTACTGTGGTGAGGTGGGCCTATGGACTGGGACGCGATGATTGCCGACCTGGAGAGTAGCTTCGATGCTGAGCGCCGTGCGGACCTGGTGGCTCAGAGCGTCGAGCTCGCGGAGGCCGAGCACGCCTCCATCGAGCTCGTCGACCGACTGCGAGGCTCGGTGGGCCGACTCATCCACCTGCGGACTCGCGGTGGTGTCCCCGTCGACGGTGTGGCCTGCCGGGTGGAGCCCTCCTACGTCCTCGTCGATGAGGGGGAGGGGCTGCAGGCCGTCGTCCCGGTGAGCGCGGTGGCCACAGTAGCGTCACTGGCCGGTCCGGCGCCCCGGGACGGCCGCCGTCGGCCCACGCTGACGGCTCTGATGCGTGAGATCGCCCGACGCGGAGCGCGGGTGCGCCTGGTGCTGGGCTCCGGAGAAGTGGTGGGGCGGCTGGTCCGGGTGGGAGCGGACCATGTCGATGTCGCCGTCGACCCTGAGGGCGGCATCCGCTCGCGTCGCGCTCCCGGGGTGGGCGGCGCAGGGGTTGTCAGCGTCATGACCGCTGCGATCGAGGTGCTGCGCAGTCGCTGACGTCGGCTGGCGGGCAGAGAGGTTCAGGGCGCCCCGTCCTCGTTCCAGCCTGCGGCGACCATGGCCCTGGTGGAGGCGAGCTGGCGCTGGATGTAGTCCTCCAGGGCCTGGTCCTCGATGCGCCAGAGCTTGCGGGCGCCGACCTGAATGGCGGGAAGGTCGCCGGTGCGGATGAGGGCGCGCACGGCCTGGGCGGAGAGCTGAAGCTGCTCGGCGACGTCGGCGATGGTCAGGAATCGTGTGCTCATACCACGATGATCCCACTGCTGGATCCGCTCCACAATTCTTAAAGACACTTGTGGATAACCTTGAGGTACTATTTTATCCCAACGATGATTGCAGGAGATCAAGGAGGATTCCCGTGATGTCATCTCGCCGCAGTCGAACCCTGACCGGTCCTGAGCGTCCCCGCGGTCGTTGGCGCCGGCCTGCCTGGAAGGATCCGCGTATGGCCGGGGGAGTGGTGCTGGTGGCCGGGGCCGTGGCCCTGGGGGCCTGGGCGGTCGACGCGGCTGCTGATACCACTCGCGTCTACGTCCTCTCCCAGGACGTCGCTCCCGGGACGGACCTGACTGCCGACGGCATTCTTACGGTGGTCGAGGCCCATCCCGGCACCGATGCCTACGTCGAGGCCGGGCACCTGCCGGACGGCGCCGTGTCCACGCGCTCCATGCGCAAGGGAGAGCTGCTGGCTGCGGCGGCCGTCAACAGCGGCCGGGAGCAGGAGCTGCGGCCGGTGGTCCTCACTGTCGCCTCCAACCTGCCGGCCTCGACCAAGGTCGGCGACTACGTCGATCTGTGGATCGTGCCCAAGGAGGGCGTGGCGGGCAGGCCCGCAGCCCAGGCGCCTGCCGCCGGGCAGGCCGGGCAGGGCGGGCAGGGTGGACAGGGAGGCCAAGGCGACCAGTCGGGGCAGGCCGAGGGGGCTGGAGCCCGCCGCGTTGCCACAGGGCTGGTCATCGCCTCAGTCGGTGAGACCAGCAAGGGGCTGATCTCCGGACCCGGCACCGGGGTGGAGGTCAAGGTTCCCGAGGCCTCCCTCGCCGCCGTTCTCAGCGCCGTCGGTCAGGAGGGGGCGCTCGTCCTGGTTCCCACCGGCCAGGAAGCGCCGGCGGAGAAGGCCTCGTGAGCGCCCCGGGCGCCGGAGTCCTCCTGGCTCTCAGCGGCGACGACGCCGAGATTCTGCGGGCGCTGAGCCAGGCGGGAAGCGGGCTGTGCGTCGTGCGCCGATGCGCCGACCTGCCAGAGCTGCTCTCAGCGGGAATGGCCGGACTGGCGGGATTCGCCCTGCTGGACACCGGTTTCGACGAGATCGACCGCACCGTCCTGGATCGGCTCACGCGTGCGGGCCTGAGCGGAATGCTCCTGGTGGAGGCCCACGAGGAGGAGCGCTGGCGCAGTGCGGGGTGGCCGATTCTCCGGCGCGACACGGAGCCCGGCCGGATCTGCGCGGCGCTGCAGGACCTCGTGCGTCGTGGTGGGGCTTCCGGCGTGGCCCCCACCGGGAGCGGGCCGGCAGCTGACAGCGCCGACTGGCTGAGCGCCGCCACCCCCGCTTCGACGGAACCGAGCACGGAACCGCACACGGAATCGAACACTGCCGTCCAGGAGACCGCCTGGCTCGAAGAGCTGTGGCGCCAGTCGCCTGGCTCCCCTGAGAGCGGGACGGCGCCGTCGCAGCCGCCCCGGGTCTCCAACGACGCCGGAGCCGAGGAGGACACGGGGCAGAACCGGCTGCGCGGCCGGGAGCCGGCCGCCGCGGATACGCCGGAGCCTGTGCTCCCGGTCGCGGCGAGCCCGGCGGGTGACGAGCGTGGAGGGAGGGTCGTCCTGGTGTGGGGGCCTCATGGTGCTCCCGGGCGCTCGACGGTCGCCGCCTCCCTCGCCCACGGCCTGGCCGCCTGCGGCGGCGCGATCCTCGTGGACGCCGACGTCGAGGCTCCCAGCCTCGTCCAGCTCCTCGGCATGCCGGAGGACTCCTCGGCCCTGGCCGGGGCCGCCCGTCTGGCCACCCACGGCCGCCTTGACGCGGAGAGCTTTCGACGAATCCTGGCTCCGGTGGGCGATGGGCTCTTCCTGCTGGGCGGCCTGGGCAGGTCCGGGCGCTGGCGCGAGCTGCCACCGGCCTCGATGGCCGAGGTGTGGGCGCAGTGCCGCCGGGCCGCGGCCTGGACCGTCGTCGACGTCGCCGGCGGGCCCGCCGATGACGACGTCGACGACTTCACCCTTGAGCCTGGACGTGGGGCTGTGACGGCCGACCTGGTGTCGCACGCCGACGTCATCCTGGTCGTCGGCGGGGCCGACCCCGTCGGGGTGCGCCGGCTGCTCCAGCTCCTCGATGAGATGGGGGCCTCCATGAACCCCGCAGGCCGGGTCGAGGTCGTCATCAACCGGGTGCGGGCCTCGGCCGCAGGACCTTCTCCCCAGCAGGCTCTGCGAGAGGCCCTGGCGCGTTTCGGCGGGCTGGAGGACATTGTGCTCCTGCCCGACGACGCGGCAACGGCCGATGCCTGCCTGCTTCAGGGGTGCACTGTTCTGGAGCAGGCGCCTGCCAGTGCACTGGGCAAGGCTCTCAGTGCACTGGTCGACCGGATCGATCCGCAGGTCGCAGCGCTACGCAGGGCCGCCTCCCCGCGTCGTTCCCTGCTGTGGCGCTCCAAGCGGCGCGGTGGGCGCCGGGGCCGCAGGAGCTCCTCGGCCCAGGCCGCAACCGGCAGAAGCAGGAGCCGCTCGAACGTGTGCAGCGCGGGTGCGAGGCGCCGCCGCCGAGGCGGGGACGGGGGACGGGTGGTCGGTGAACGACCGCCGGCTCCCCAGGCGCCCAGCGGACTCATCCAGGCGCCGCCGCAGTCGCCTCCGGGCCTGCCACCATCGATCCAGCCGGCGAGCCAGCCAGTGAACCAGCCGCAGAGGCCGGTCCTCGGCTCGCCGCACCAATCCGGGACAGAGTCGAGTACGGGAACGCCCCCGGGGTCTGCGCCGCCGGGAACTGGTCGACACCGCTACTGAGAACCGGAGCGCGGGCGGTGCCGGGTGGGCCGCCCGGCTGCTTCGTGGAAGGGGGTGAGTGCGGAGGTAGGGCAGACTGGGCGCATGCGCATCTACCTGCCCGCCACCGCCGCCCACCTGCGTGCAAGCGTCCTGGGGTCCTCGCACCAGCCGCTCACGGCTCACGCCGTCACCCCGGCCCTCGCCCAGGCCCTGCCCGAGGAGGATGAGGAGGGCCTGGAGGTCTCCGCCTCGCTGTGCGCCGCCGACGCCTCCGTCGTCCTTCTGGCCGAGCCTGAGGCCGCGGGCCTGGCCGACCGGCGCATCGTCATCGCGGCCGACGTCGATGCCGAGAACGTGCGTGAGCTTCCCGTGGAGGGCGATGTACTGCCCGGTACGATCGAGGTCACCGGTGAGATCTCCTGGGAGGACGTCGCCGCCCTGCTCGTGGACGAGCCCGAGGCGCAGGACGATGTACGAGCCGCCAGACTCGGTGACGAGGACGCCTTCGAGCGCGCCGCCGAGGCCGACCTGCTCTGGTACGACGTCACGGAGCGGGAGGCGCTGGCCGAGAGCCTCGGCGTCTGACTGGGCCGGCAGCGCAGGTCAGTGCGGGGCGCGTCCGCGTCCGACGTCGGACTGCCCGCTGCCCCCGAACCCAGGCCGACCGGGGGATGCTTTCGTCCAGCATTCGCGGTGGCGTGACCAGTTCCACGGCCGCCTGCCTTGCGCCGCGGAGGTCGCTGCTGGGTAAGGTGCTCTCTGCCAAAGACCGCAGGTCGCCCGCTCCGGCGGGACCAAGTCCACATCAGGTGGGGCCGGCGCAGGTGAGAACGAGACTTCTTCGGGCATGCCCGAATTCAAGCCCCGTGCCCACCGGCGCGGGGCTTTTCCAGTGAATGGGCCCCTGCGGCATACCACGGAAGGAGGGCCCATGGCACGGCCTGACAAGGAAGCAGCCGTTGCTGCACTGGCGGACAAGTTCCGTCAGGCTGACGCGGTCCTGCTGACTGAGTACCGGGGACTGAGCGTCGCCCAGCTCAAGGAGCTGCGTCGTTCCCTCGCCGGTAACGCCGAGTACACCGTGGTGAAGAACACGCTTGCTGCGATCGCCGCCCGCCAGGTCGGGCTCGAGGACTTCGCCGACGACCTCACGGGCCCCTCCGCCCTGACGTTCGTCACCGGTGAGCCGGTCGAGGCCGCCAAGGCTCTGCGTGACTTCGCCAAGGACAACCAGCAGCTCGTCATCAAGGGCGGTGTCATGGACGGCGCCGTGCTGTCCGCCGACGGCGTTGACAAGCTTGCCTCTCTCGAGTCCCGCGAGGTGCTGCTCGCCAAGACCGCGGGCGCCATCAAGGCGTCCCTGTCCAAGGCTGCGTACCTCTTCGCCGCACCGGCCTCCAAGGCCGTGCGCACCGTCGACGCCCTGCGCGAGAAGCAGGAGACCGCGGCCTGAGGCCGCACGCGTCATCCACCAACCCTGCGCGCGCAGGAACCTGATAAGGAAGGAACGCCCATCATGGCGAAGCTGACCACCGAAGAGCTCATCGAGCAGTTCAAGGAGCTCACCCTCATCGAGCTGTCCGAGTTCGTCAAGGCCTTCGAGGAGACCTTCGACGTTACCGCCGCCGCTCCGGCCGCCGTGGCCGTTGCCGCCGCCCCCGGCGCTGCCGGTGGCGACGCCGCCGCCGAGGAGAAGGACGAGTTCGACGTCATTCTCGAGGCCGCCGGCGACAAGAAGATCCAGGTCATCAAGGAGGTGCGCGCTCTGACCTCCCTCGGCCTGAAGGAGGCCAAGGAGCTCGTCGACGGCGCTCCCAAGCCCGTCCTCGAGGGCGCCAACAAGGAGGCCGCCGAGAAGGCCAAGGAGCAGCTCGAGGGCGCCGGCGCCACCGTCACCCTCAAGTGAGTCTCTCCCCGCTGCCTGAGGCGGCCTGAGGGTCGCCGAGGGCCGGGGATGCCCATCTTCACCGGGTCCCGTCCACCATGAGGTGGGCGGGACTCGGTCGTGTTCCGGGGGCCTGGTGCTGTCCGGCCTCCGTGTGCTTCGACGTCGTCGGGCTCGGGGCGGTGGGGGATCGGGGACGTACATGTGCGCCGAGGACTGCGATGTCCTCCAGGTCACTGAGGTCCGTCCCCAGTGGTCTGGGGGAGAACGCAGTCGCCGATCGGAAAGTACGTTCCCGACGCCGTCGGCCGGAAGGGATCGGGCGGGCGCAGAGGCTGCGGGGCCGGGGACGTGCAGGGCGACGGGTGCCAGGGGAGTGGGTGGCTGGGCGCGCGGGGCTGGCGTGCCGGGCGAGAGCCGGCCGGCAGCCGCTCAGCGAGAGGCGCCCACTGAGGGACTCAGGTCACGCGGTGGACACGGGTGGGGCAGTATGCGCGACTGTGGTGGGAATCGCAAGGAACCAGGGCGGATCGGCGTGGAGTCCTTGACGTCGGCCGTGTACGCTAGCGCTTTGCGTGCATTGTGTGTATTGGTGCGAGGAGTATCTGCCCTCCGTACGGGCTTCGGCCCGTCGGAACCCTGGCGGGCGTGAGCCCGGCAACGGAGATTCTACTCAACCCGGTGCTCGCAGTGCGCGTTGTGTGATCCCCGATCTGAGGGAAGGATCCCCCTTTGGCTGCCTCGCGCACCTCCGCACCCACTGCTGCTGACATCGCCGCTCGTACCGCGTCGCGTCGTATCAACTTTGCCAAGATCGCCGAGCCCATGCAGGCTCCGAATCTGCTCGCCCTCCAGACCGAGAGCTTCGACTGGCTCGTCGGTAACGAGAGGTGGCGCGAGCGGATGACCGCCGCCAACAAGGCACACCCGGGCTCCCTGCCCGAGACCTCCGGTCTGGAGGAGATCTTCGACGAGATCTCCCCGATCGAGGACTTCGGCGAGACCATGGCCCTGTCCTTCCACGACCACCGCTTCGAGGAGCCGAAGTACACGGCCGAGGAGTGCCAGGAGAAGGACCTCACCTACTCCGCCCCCCTCTACGTGGTGGCGGACTTCGAGAACTTCTCCACCGGTGAGATCAAGTCTCAGACGGTCTTCATGGGCGACTTCCCGCTCATGACCGATAAGGGCACCTTCATCGTCAACGGCTCCGAGCGCGTCGTCGTGTCCCAGCTCGTGCGCTCGCCGGGCGTGTACTTCGAGCGCACCACCGAGAAGGCCACGGACAAGTACGTCTACAACGTCAAGTTCATCCCCTCGCGCGGTGCCTGGCTCGAGTTCGAGATCGACAAGTCCGACCGCGTCGCGGTGCGCATCGACCGCAAGCGCAAGCAGGACGTCACCGTCTTCCTGCTGGCCCTGGGCATGGACGAGTCGGAGATCCGCAAGGAGTTCGCCGACTACCCGGCCCTGACCTCCGCCCTGGACGAGGACCGCAAGATCACCACCCAGGACGAGGCGCTCCTGGACATCTACAAGAAGATCCGCCCCGGTGAGCCGCCGAGCGTCGAGGCCGGACGCACCCTGCTGGAGAACTTCTACTTCAACCCCAAGCGCTACGACCTGGCCAAGGTCGGCCGCTACAAGATCAACAAGAAGCTGGGCCTGGCCTCGGACCTGACCGAGTCCACCCTGCGCATTGAGGACATTGTCGCGGCCCTGCGCTACCTGCTGGCCCTGCACTCCGGCGCCGAGACCGTCGAGGGCGTGCGTGACGGCGAGATCACCGAGATCGCCGTCGAGTACGACGACATCGACCATCTGGGCAACCGCCGCATCCGTGCGGTGGGCGAGCTCATCCAGGCGCAGGTGCGTACCGGTATGAGCCGTATGGAGCGTCAGGTGCGCGAGCGCATGACCACCCAGGACGTCGAGGCCATCACGCCGAACACGCTCATCAACATCCGGCCCGTGACGGCCGCGATCAAGGAGTTCTTCGGCACCTCCCAGCTCAGCCAGTTCATGGACCAGAACAACCCGCTGGCGGGTCTGACCCACAAGCGCCGCCTGAGCGCCCTGGGCCCCGGCGGTCTGTCCCGTGAGCGCGCCTCCATGGAGGTCCGCGACGTCCACACCTCGCACTACGGGCGCATGTGCCCCATCGAGTCCCCCGAGGGTCCCAACATCGGCCTCATCGGCTCGCTGGCGACCTTCGGGCGCATCAACCCCTTCGGCTTCGTCGAGACCCCCTACCGCGTCGTCGTCGACGGCCGGGTCACCGACGAGACCCACTACCTGACGGCCGATGACGAGGACCGCCACGTCATCGCCCAGGCCAACGTCGCCCTCACCGAGGACGGCCACTTCGCCGAGGACCACGTCCTGTGCCGCGTCACCGGCGGTGAGCCGGCCCTCGTGCCCTCCTCGCAGGTGGACCTCATGGACGTCTCCCCGCGCCAGATGGTGTCGGTGGGTACCTCCCTCATCCCCTTCCTCGAGCACGACGACGCCAACCGTGCCCTCATGGGCGCCAACATGCAGCGCCAGGCCGTGCCGCTCATCCGCCCCGACGCCCCGCTGGTGGGCACGGGCATGGAGCGGCGCACCGCCGTCGACGCCGGTGACGTCCTCGTGGCCGACAAGGCCGGCGTTGTCACCGAGGTCTGCGCGGACTTCGTGCGCGTGGCCAACGACGACGGCACCGAGAACGTCTACAAGGTCGCGAAGTTCCGCCGCTCCAACCAGGGCAACTGCTACAACCAGCGGGTCGTGGCCACCGAGGGGGAGCGCGTCGAGGTCGGCACGGTCCTGGCCGACGGCCCCGCCACCAACGAGGGCGACCTGGCCCTGGGCCAGAACCTCCTGGTCGCCTTCATGACCTGGGAGGGCCTCAACTACGAGGACGCCATCATCATCTCCCAGCGTGTGGTCGCCGAGGACATGCTCACCTCGATCCACATCGAGGAGCACGAGGTCGACGCCCGCGACACCAAGCTGGGCGCCGAGGAGATCACCCGCGACATCCCCAACGTCAGCGAGGAGACCCTGGCCAACCTCGACGAGCGCGGCATCATCCGCATCGGCGCCGAGGTCCGCAGCGGTGACATCCTCGTGGGCAAGGTGACCCCCAAGGGGGAGACCGAGCTGACCAGCGAGGAGCGCCTCCTGCGCGCCATCTTCGGCGAGAAGGCCCGCGAGGTGCGCGACACCTCCCTGCGCGTGCCCCACGGCGAGTACGGCATCGTCACCGGCGTGCGCGAGATCGACGCCGCCTCCGACGATGCCGAGCTGCCCGCGGGCGTCAACCGCATGGTGCGCGTCTACATCGCCCAGCGCCGCAAGATCACCGTCGGTGACAAGCTCTCCGGCCGTCACGGCAACAAGGGCGTCATCTCCAAGATCCTGCCCGTGGAGGACATGCCCTTCCTGGCCGACGGCACCCCGGTCGACGTCATCCTCAACCCGCTGGGTGTGCCCAGCCGTATGAACGTCGGACAGGTCCTCGAGCTGCACCTGGGGTGGGTCGCCTCCCGCGGCTGGGACGCCACCGCCGCCCGCGAGGCCGGCGAGGCCTGGACCGCCAACCTCCCCGAGAACGGCATCAAGGCCGAGCCCCGCACGCCCGTGGCCACGCCCGTCTTCGACGGTGTGCGGGACAACGAGCTCATGGGGCTGCTGGGCTCCACGCTGCCGACCTCCGACGGCCTGCAGCTGGTCGAGCCCAACGGCAAGGCCCGCCTGTTCGACGGCCGCTCCGGTGAGCCCTTCCCGTACCCCATCTCGGTGGGCTACATGTACATCCTCAAGCTCCACCACCTCGTGGACGACAAGATCCACGCCCGCTCCACGGGTCCGTACTCCATGATTACCCAGCAGCCGCTGGGTGGTAAGGCCCAGTTCGGTGGTCAGCGCTTCGGTGAGATGGAGGTGTGGGCCATGGAGGCGTACGGCGCCGCCCACGCCCTCCAGGAGCTCCTCACCGTCAAGTCCGACGACGTCAACGGCCGTGTCAAGGTCTACGAGGCCATCGTCAAGGGCGAGGACATCCCCGAGCCCGGCATCCCCGAGTCCTTCAAGGTGCTCATGAAGGAGATGCAGTCGCTGTGCCTGAACGTCGAGGCCCTGGACGCCGAGGGCGTTGCCATCGCCCTGGACGACACCGACGACGACGGCTCGCGCGCCGCCGATGAGCTCGGCTTCGACCTGGGCCGGCGTCCGGGCGGGGCCATGGCCTCCACGGTTGACGAGATCTGAGTGGCCACCGCCTGGTGACGACTTCGTGACAACTTCATCGAGCCCCGGTTGAGGGCGGGTGGCCCACCCGCCGCCCGCCCTCCCACCAGGCTCGCAGGCGCCGTCGGAGTCATGGAACAACGACGACGGAACGCCCCCAGACCACCACCTGATGAGATTTCACCATCGGAAGTAGGAACTGTGCTCGACGCCAACGTGTTCGACAGGATCCAGCTCGGCCTCGCCACCGCGGAGGACATTCGCTCGTGGTCCCACGGCGAGGTCAAGAAGCCCGAGACCATCAACTACCGCACCCTCAAGCCCGAGAAGGACGGCCTCTTCTGCGAGAAGATCTTCGGCCCCACCCGGGACTGGGAGTGCGCCTGCGGCAAGTACAAGCGCGTGCGCTACAAGGGGATCGTCTGCGAGCGCTGCGGAGTCGAGGTCACTCGCTCCAAGGTGCGTCGCGAGCGCATGGCCCACATCAAGCTCGCCGCGCCGGTCACCCACATCTGGTACTTCAAGGGCGTGCCCTCGCGCCTGGGCTACCTGCTCAACCTCGCGCCCAAGGACCTGGAGAAGGTCATCTACTTCGCGGCCTACATGGTCACCGAGGTGGATGAGGAGGGCCGCCACGACGACCTGCCCTCGCTGCGCAACGAGCTGGAGGTCAAGAAGAAGCACCTCGAGGAGTCCGGCCAGGCCGAGGTCGAGGCGCGCCAGCAGCGCCTCGAGGAGGACCTCGCCCAGCTCGAGTCCGAGGGCGCCGAGGCCTCCCAGCGCGACAAGCTCCGCAAGACCGCCGAGCGCGAGATCACGGCCATGCGCCGCCGCAACCAGCGCGCCCTGGAGCACATGGACAAGGTGTGGGACCGCTTCGTGAGCCTCAAGGTCGGTGACCTGGAGGGTGACGAGGTCCTCTACCGCGACATGGTCGCCGACTACGGCATCTACTTCAAGGGCTCCATGGGTGCCGAGGCCATCCAGGCCCGCCTGCGCAGCTTCGACCTCGAGGCCGAGGCCTCCGCCCTGGCCGAGATCGTCGAGAACGGCACCGGCCAGCGCAAGACCCGTGCCATCAAGCGCCTCAAGGTCGTCAACGCCTTCCGCATGACCGGCACCGCCCCGGAGTCGATGGTCCTGGACAACATCCCGGTCATCCCGCCGGACCTGCGCCCCATGGTCCAGCTCGACGGTGGCCGCTTCGCCACGTCCGACCTCAACGACCTCTACCGCCGCGTCATCAACCGCAACAACCGCCTCAAGCGGCTCATGGACCTGGGCGCCCCGACGATCATCGTCAACAACGAGAAGCGCATGCTTCAGGACGCCGTCGACGCCCTGTTCGACAACGGCCGCCGCGGCCGTCCGGTCACCGGCGTGGGCAACCGTCCGCTGAAGTCCCTGTCCGACATGCTCAAGGGCAAGCAGGGCCGCTTCCGCCAGAACCTCCTGGGCAAGCGCGTGGACTACTCCGGCCGTAGCGTCATCGTCGTCGGCCCCCAGCTCAAGCTCCACCAGTGCGGTCTGCCCAGCCAGATGGCCCTGGAGCTGTTCAAGCCCTTCGTCATGAAGCGGCTCGTCGAGCTCAAGGAGGCCCAGAACGTCAAGGCCGCCAAGCGCATGGTCGAGCGCGCCAACCCCAAGGTCTGGGACGTCCTGGCCGAGGTCATCCGCGAGCACCCCGTGCTGCTCAACCGCGCCCCCACCCTGCACCGCCTGGGCATCCAGGCCTTCGAGCCCCAGCTCATCGAGGGCAAGGCCATCCAGCTGCACCCGCTCGTGTGCGGCGCCTTCAACGCCGACTTCGACGGCGACCAGATGGCCGTCCACCTCCCGCTGGGCGCCGAGGCGCAGGCTGAGGCCCGCATCCTCATGCTGTCCTCGAACAACATCCTCAAGCCCTCCGACGGGCGCCCCGTGACCATGCCCAGTCAGGACATGATTATCGGCACCTACTACCTCACCTCCGACCCCGACCCGGCGGTCGAGGTCGAGCGCGACGCCGAGGGCAACGAGATCGTCCCGGCATTCTCCTCCTTCGCGGAGGCGGTCATGGCCTACGACTTCGGCAAGCTCCACGTCAACGCCGCCTGCGACATCCGCTTCGAGGAGGGCATCGCCGCTCCCGAGGGCTGGCAGCCGCCCGAGGGCTGGAGCGAGGGCGACCCGATCACCCTGCGCACCTCGCTGGGTCGGGCCCTGTTCAACACCTCGCTGCCCGAGACCTTCCCCTACGTCAACTACATCGTTGATAAGAAGCAGCTGGGCAACATCGTCAACGCCCTGGCGGAGAACTACTCGCGCGTCGAGGTCGCCGCCTCCCTGGACGCCCTCAAGGCCAACGGCTTCTACTGGTCCACCTGGTCCGGTATCACCGTCGCCTTCGCCGACGTCGTCTCCCCGGAGGCCAAGCAGGAGATCCTCGTTCGCTACGAGAACGAGGCCGCTGAGATCGAGGAGCAGTTCGAGCTCGGTGCCCTCACCGAGGACGACCGCTACGCCTCCCTCATCGACATCTGGACCAAGGCCACCGCCGAGGTCGCCGAGGCGATGCGCGAGAACTTCCCGCAGCGCAACACCGTCTACCAGATGGTGGTCTCCGGGGCCCGAGGCAACTGGGACCAGATCCGCCAGCTCGCCGGTATGCGTGGACTGGTGGCCGACCCCAAGCAGCGCCTCATCGAGCGCCCGATCAAGTCGAACTACCGTGAGGGTCTGAGCGTCCTGGAGTACTTCATCGCCACCCACGGCGCCCGTAAGGGCCTGGCGGACACGGCGCTGCGTACCGCCGACTCCGGCTACCTCACGCGCCGTCTGGTCGACGTCTCCCAGGACGTCATCGTCCGCGAGGAGGACTGCGGCACCCGCAAGGGCCTGACCAAGCGGATCTTCTCCTGGATCGACGCCGGCGACGAGCGCATCAAGGAGCCCTCGGAGATCCTCGGCACCACCGTATTCGGCACCACCCTGGCGCGCGACGCCATCGACGCCGAGGGCAACCTCATCATCGAGGCCGGCGCCGACCTGGGTGACGTCGAGATCCGGGCCGCCATCGACGCGGGCATCGAGGAGATCACGGTGCGCTCCGTGCTCACCTGCGACTCCAACGTCGGCACCTGCGCCGCCTGCTACGGCCGCTCGCTGGCCACCGGTAAGCGCGTGGACATCGGTGAGGCCGTCGGCATCATCGCCGCCCAGTCCATCGGTGAGCCCGGTACGCAGCTGACCATGCGTACCTTCCACACCGGTGGTGCGGCCGGCGCCGCTGACATCACCCAGGGTCTGCCCCGTGTGCAGGAGCTCTTCGAGGCCCGCACGCCCAAGGGTGAGGCCGCCGTGGCCGAGGCCGCCGGCACCCTCAAGATCGAGGACGACGCCGACGGCAAGCGCCTGGTCATCACCCGCGACGACGGCGAGGAGGACGTCATCGTCCCGGTCTCGCGCCGTCAGCGCCTGCTGGTGAACGACGGGGACCACGTCGAGCCCGGCCAGGCCCTCACCGAGGGACCGGTCGACCCCAAGAAGGTCCTGCGCCTGCGCTCGGTGGCCGCCACCCAGCGCCACCTCGTCGAGGAGGTCCAGGAGGTCTACCGCTCCCAGGGCGTGGACATCCACTCCAAGCACATCGAGGTCATCGTGCGTCAGATGCTGCGCCGCGTGACCGTGCTGGACTCTGGGGACACTCGCCTCCTCCAGGGAGACCTCGTGGACGTCATGCACTACCGCGCCGAGAACCGCCGGGTCATGGCCGAGGGCGGCAAGACCGCCACCGGCCGTACCGAGCTCATGGGAATCACCAAGGCCTCGCTGGCCACGGACTCCTGGCTGAGCGCCGCCTCCTTCCAGGAGACCACGCGCGTGCTCACCGAGGCCGCCATGAACGGCAAGTCCGACCCGCTGCTGGGCCTCAAGGAGAACGTCATCCTCGGTAAGCTCATCCCCGCCGGTACGGGCCTGGCCCGCTACTCGGACATCGAGGTCGAGCCCACCGAGGAGGTCAAGGCCGAGGTCTTCTCCCGCGTGGACCTGGGAGACGGCGTCTTCGGCGAGTCCGTCGCCCTGGACGACTTCCACTTCGGTGGGGACCTGCGTGCGGACTTCTCCGACGACTTCCGCACCGGCTTCTCCAGCAGCGAGGACGTCGAGTTCTGACCGAGCCTCCACCGGCCCCGCGAGGCCTGAGGTTCGCATAGTGTTCGGCCCGCTCCCCAGCAGGGGAGCGGGCCGAACGCTGTCAGAGACCGGGCCTGGAGGAGCCGGGCTCGGAGGAATGGGTCTCAGGCACTGAGCATGGTCTCGCGCACACGGCTGACCCAGGTGAGCTTGTCCTCCAGGGAGGCGCTCGCCGGGGTGTTGATCTTGAGACCCTCGTAGACCTGGACGCCGTCGGTGGCCCGCATCGTGGCGGCCACCCTCTCCGGAGTGAGCCAGCTCGTCGGCTCGTGCTCGGCCAGCGGCAGGTGGGCGTCGGCCCACGCCCAGGCCCACTGCGTCTCCTCCGGTCCGGCGCCTGAGATCATGACGCCGCCCAGCAGGCCTGCCTCCACGAGTCGGCTTACGTGGCTCTCCGGGGTGGACGGGTCATGGGTCTCGATGACGGAGCGACCCCAGTTGACGGTAATGAGCGCTGCGGTGTCCCGGCAGGCGGCGATCTCCTGGGCCAGCGGCAGGAAGGCCTTCTCCGAGGGGCCCACGCCGCCCTCGGCGTCGCAGTGCTCCACGATCATCCCCAGGCCGCGGGAGGCGAAGTCCTCGCTCAGCTCGCTCAAGGAGGCGTGGAAGGCCTCGGGGGTGGCCTGGTGGTGCGGCGCCGAGTGCAGCTCCACCCGGGTGACGAGCTGCTCGCCCGCAGCCTCGTGCAGGCGGTCGACGGCCTCCAGCAGCAAGCGGGTGTAGGCCAGCGCCTGAGCACGTCCGTCGTCGTCGGGGGAGGCCAGGCCGAAGACGGGATCGGCTCCGGCGCGCCCCATGGTTCCCGGGATCGCCGTGATGACGCACTGGTGGAATCGTCCGGCCAGCTGCTCGGCCAGCCACGGCTCGGGGGCGTCCAGGGCCTCCCGGAAGGGCAGCTCGATGCCGTCGACCCAGCCGAGGTCGGCCAGTGCGGCGTACAGGGCGGCGGCGCCGCTGCGGTCCTCGTCGTCGGGCGGAAGCATGGGGTAGGCGCCGACGACGAAGGGAACGGTGCGGGGCTGGGCGGGTGTGTCAGTCCGATTCTCTGAGGTGGCGGACATGTGGTCTCCTTGAGGTGCAGGGATCGTGCTACAGTGCGCGATACGTCAGACATCATATGACTGGATGTGCGGTGGCGCACCGTCGCGCACGGCACTGCCGGTCGTTCAACACCGGCGGGCAGCCGCTGCCGGCACAAAGGACCTCCCCATGCTCTTCGACCTCAGCGCATCCGAGACCTCCCCCCTGAGCCTCAGCGAGCAGGATGTCGCCGCCCTGGCCGCCTGCGGGCGCGGCACGATCCTTCTCGACGTCGCCGTCCGCGCCGACGCCATCCTCATGGAGTTCACCGGCACCAACGGACGGATCGCGCTGTCGCTTCGCGCCGGCCGCCTCGACGGCGAGCAGATCCTCGGCGCGGTCGGCCTTCCGGAGGAGGCCCCGGGAGACGGGAGTGCGGGCGGCGGTATCCAGCGCCGGGTCCTCGACGCCGAGGACGCCCTGGGCCTGGACGACGGCCGCCCCCACACGATCGCGATCACCGTCAACGAGACCGGCACCCACCTCTACGCCGATGGCTACGAGTGCTTCTCCACGACGCTGCCGGCCTTCTTCGCCCAGATCGGGTTGACCGACATGCGTATCGACCCCGACGGGATCGCCGCGGTCACCCGCCTGGCCGCCTGGGCCGAGCCGCTCAGCGACCGCGCCGTCATGGCCCAGTCCCTGGCCGCCACCCCACTGGTCCAGTTCGCGGCCAGTGAGCTCTCCGCCCGCGACGCCCGCCGCACCGGCGCCCTGGCCACCGGCTCCATCCGGGCGCTGCTGCGCACCCGCGGCCGTGGCCAGGCAGGCACCATCATCGCCGCGAGCGGCCAGGGCGGCACCTTGCACCTCGACATCGACGCGGGAGGCTTGAGCTACCGGGTGCTCCCCGGTGAGGACTCGCCTGAGACCGAGCCCCTCATCGAGGCGCGAGCCCCGGGCCACTGGGACGACGGGACCTGGCACGACGTCGTGGTCACCTCGGGGCACGGTGCGGTGGAGATCCACGTCGACGGCTACCAGGTGGCCCTGGTCCCCGGCGGCGCCTTCCTGGCCGACATCGCGCCGGTGACGCGCGTCGTGGTGGGGGCCGACCTGGACGGCAGGCGCCTCTTCGGCGAGGCGCAGACCGCCATGATCTACGACGCCGCCCTCACCGACGCCCAGGTCAAGCGCCTGGCCGGGGCTGCCCCGCTGCCCACGCGCGCCCTGTTCGACACCGGCTACCACGGCGCCCGGTCCTACCGGATCCCCTCCCTGCTCACTCTGGACAGCGGCGTCATCCTGGCCGGCGCCGACCAGCGCGTCTCCATCCCCAACGACGCCCCCAACGACATCAACCTCGTCATGCGCCGCAGCCTGGACGGTGGGGCCACCTGGGAGGAGATGCGCACCCTGCTCAGCCTCCCGGGCACCGGGGCACTGGGGGCCAGCCTTATCGACTCCGTCCTGGTCCAGGACCGCTCCACCGGACGCGTCATCTGCCTGGTCGACCAGTTCCCCGGCGGCATCGGCCAGCCCAACGCGGCCGTCGGCACCGGCTTCGACGAGCAGGGGCGCCGCGTGCTGCACAACCGCGCCGGCGAGCGCTTCGCCGTCGAGCCCGACGGCAGCGTCGTCACGGAGACCGGCGAGGCCACCGACTACCGCATCGTCCTCAGCGGCGACGCCGCCGCCGGGACCCGAGCTGGTGACGTGCTCCTGGGCGGCCGGGCGGTCGGCAGCATCTACCTCGCCCACGAGCAGGCCCCCGAGGACTGCCTCTTCCAGCACCGCGGCTCCCACCTGCTCATGCTCGCCTCCGACGACGACGGCGCCACCTGGTCCGAGCCGATCGACATCACCGCCCAGGTCAAGGCCGACTGGATGTGCTTCCTGGGCACCGGCCCCGGCAACGCCATCCAGCTGAGCGCACCGGAGCATGCCGGACGCATCCTCGCACCCGTCTACTACAGCCACGAGGCCGGCGGCACCGCCTACCTGTCCTGCGCCGCCATCTACTCCGACGACGGCGGGACCACCTGGACCCTGGGCGCCTCACCCAATGACGGACGCGAGGTGCTGGGCGCCGTCGTCCACTCCCGGGACCTGGCCGACGAGCGGGCCAGCCTGTACGAGTCCGTCCTCGTCGAAGGAGCCGACGGCGCCGTACACGTGTGGGCCCGCAACCAGCACCCCTCGGGGAGGGTCGCCCACGCCGTCTCCCACGACGGGGGCGTCACCTGGGGCGAGATCGACTACGACGCGCAGCTCCCCGAGATCTTCTCCCAGCCCAACGCCATCGCCATCACCGGCCTGGAGGGCGCAGCGGTCGTGGGGGACGGCGGTGACGTCAAGGGGGCGGCCGGCCGGGGGATCGTCTTCGCCAACGCCTCCCGGATGCTTCCCTTCCGCGGCTGCGGCGTCCTGCGCCTGAGCTACGATGACGGCGCCACCTGGCCCCACAATCGGGTCATCAACCCGCGCCACTACGTCTACCAGTGCATGGCCCAGCTGCCCAGCGGCGACATCGCCCTGCTGTGGGAGCGCGAGTGGCAGGGACTGTTTCTCACCACCGTGCCGTTGGCCTGGCTGACGAGCTCGCGCTCGACCATCAGCTGAGCCCGACCGGTCCCGCCGACCCGGGTGCCCGCGGTGCACAGGGCGGGGGAGAGGTGGGGGAGAATCGCCCCATGACGAGTCCCTCGCCCTCAGCCTCCACACCCCGCCGCGCCCCGCACGAGCTGCTGGGACTGACCGGCCCCGCCTACGGCGGCGACTACAACCCCGAGCAGTGGGATGAGGTCACCTTCGCCGAGGACCTCGAGCTCATGGCCGAGGCCGGCGTCAACCTGGTCTCCCTCGGCATCTTCTCCTGGGCGCGCCTCGAGCCGCGCGAGGGCGTCTACGAGCTCGACTGGCTGGTGGAGATCGTCGACCGTCTCCACGAGGCCGGCATCGCCGTCGACCTGGCCACCGCCACCGCCTCCCCGCCCGCCTGGATGGCCTCCGACCACCCCGAGTCCCTGCCGATGAACGCCGACGGCGTGCGCCTGGGCCTGGGCTCACGCCAGCAGTACTGCCCCAGCTCCGCCGTCTACCGGGAGCGCTCCGCCGCCCTGGCCGCGGCGCTGGCCGAGCGCCTGGGCGACCACCCGGGCGTCGTCATGTGGCACATCGGCAACGAGTACGGCTGCCACATCGCCGAGTGCTTCTGCCCCGCCTGCACCCGGGCCTTCCGGGCCTGGCTGGGTAAGCGCTACGGCGACGCCGAGCGCCTCAACGCCGCCTGGGGCACCGACTTCTGGTCCCAGCGCTATACGAGCCTGGAGCAGGTCGCCCCGCCCGCCGCCATGCCCACCTTCCCCAACCCCGCCCAGATGCTGGACTGGAGGCGCTTCAGCGACCACCAGCTGCGCAGCCTCATGGAGGCCGAGGCCCGCATCCTGCGGCAGCGCTCGACGCGGCCGGTGACCACCAACTTCATGGGCGACTTCCCGGCCACCGACTACTGGCGCTGGGCCGAGGCCCTCGACATCATCTCCGACGACTCCTACCCCGACCCCGCCGACCCGGCCGCCGCCCACGAGGTCGCCTGGGCCGGTGACCTCATGCGGGGCCTGGCCGCAGGGCGCCCCTGGATCCTCATGGAGCAGGCGCCCAGCGCCGTCCAGTGGCGCAGTCGCAACTCGCCCAAGCGCCCCGGCCAGCTCCTCCTGTGGTCCCTGGCCCGTGTGGCCCATGGCGCCGACGGCGTCCTGCAGTTCCAGTGGCGCCAGTCCCGCCGGGGCGCCGAGACCTTCCACTCCGGCATGGTCCCCCACGCCGGGCGCGACAGCCGAACCTGGGAGGAGACCGTGGCCACCGGGCAGGCGCTCACACGCCTCGGGCCGGTCCTGGGGGAACCGGTGCGAGCCGAGGCGGCCCTCGTCCTGGATTGGGAGAGCCAGTGGGCCCTGAGCACCGCCATCGGCCCGGTCGAGGTCGGTGAGCGCTTCGAGACGGCCCGCGCCTGGCACCGCAGCCTGTGGGAGGCCGGGATCGCCACCGACATCGTCCCGGTGAGCCGGAGCCTGGAGGGCTACCGCCTCATCATCGTTCCCGCCGTGTTCATCGACCGCCCCGAGCTCGCCGAGCACCTGGAGCGGGCGGTCGCCGCCGGCGCCCAGGTCGTCGTGGCCGGTCCCACCGGGGTCGTCGACGCCAATGCGGGAGCCGTCCTGGGCGGCTACCTGGGATCCCTGCGGCCGCTGCTGGGGGTGCGGGTCGCCGATCATGCCGCCCTGACCGGTCAGGTCCAGCAGCCTGATCCCCGAGGCGCGCTCGTCAACCGCCTCAGCCGCGCCGTCGGGACTCCCGCCGCCGAGACCTGGACGGGACTGGAGGCCGTCAGCGAGCCTCTGTGCCGGGTCCTGGACCGGATGGGAACGCCCGCCCCCGATCTGCGCGCCGGCGGCTGGGCCGAGGAGCTCCGTATCGACGAGACGCCCGAGGCGGCGGACGAGAACACCCGGGCGGGGCAGGGCCGGCAGCCGGTCGAGGTCGTCGCGGTCTTCGACGGCCGCGGCGGGGGAGCGGACCTGGCCGGCCGTCCCGCCATCACCCGGCGGTCTATGAGCGGGGCAGGAGCGGGCTGGTACGTGGCCGCTGACCTCGACGCCCTCAGCCGGGCCGCCCTGCTGACACTGGTGTGCGCGCACGCCCGGCTGCGACCCGTGGTCGCAGACCTGCCCGACGGCGTCGAGGCCCAGCGGCGCGGGGACGTCCTCTTCCTGCTCAACCACTCCGACCGGGCCTGCGAGGTGGCCGGAGTCGTGGGCACCGACCTGCTGAGCGGCCAGTCCTGCACCGGCCACGTGATTGTGCCCCCGCGCTCGGCGCTCGTGGTGCACGAGAACACTCGGTGAGTCCTCCTTCGGGGCCGAGGCACCTCGTGCCGGTAGCCTCGGTGGCGTAGCCTCGTGGTCGTAGAGACCCCATCGTTACCCCTCTGGCAAGGAGCCTCATCGTGTCCCGTCCTCTCTCCCGTGGGCCGCAGTTCGACGACGACGCAGACGCGGACGCGGCTGTCGAGCGCACCGAGCACATCGACCGCGGTCGGCCCACCGAGCGGATCGACCTTGCCCAGATGGAGGCGCAGTCGGGGGCCACGGAGGCCATCGCCATGCCGCCGGGGGACGAGGGATGGGGGTACCTGCCGCCGTCGACGTCGACCCCGCAGCTGGCCGCCTCCCCGGACCAGCGCAGCCAGTACACCCAGGTCCTCCAACCTATGCCCACGGCGCCGCAGACGATGGCCATGGAGACGCCGCCGGTCTACCCGGCTGAGCCGGTCCAGCCGGTCTACGCCACCCCCGAGCCCGCACGGCCCATGGTCTCCCAGGTGCCGGTGCGTGAGACCTGGGGTGAGCCCGAGCCGGAGCCCCCGGTGGAGCTTCCACGCCCGCCTGAGCGTCGTCGTACGGCCGCCCTGCCGTTGGGGACGATCATGGTGCTCGCGGCCTGCGGGGCCCTGGGCTGGGGGACCTACACGCTGCTGAGCACGCTGCACGTCTTCGAGATCCTCTCGACTCAGAGCTGGACGCCCAACTGGGCCGCGATCGGCGCCGTCGGAGGCGGCGCGGTGCTGGCCTTCTTCGCCTTCCTCGTGTCCTGCTCGGCGCTGGCCAGAGCCAAGCCGAAGGGGCCCGCCGCCCTGCTGGTCCTGGCGGCACTGTTCCTGCCCCTGGTGGCCACAGGAGCGGGCGTCTACTACGGGGCGGGCGTGCTCAAGACGCATACGCTGGCCGAGGCGGAGAGCTTCTCCGGCCAGCTCAAGATCGGCAATGTCGACCAGGTCCTCAAGACGCTGCAGTCCGGAGTCTCCTTCCCCGGACGCGACGACCTCATCAGCATCCTCAACACGGTCAAGGAGAAGGCCGCTGAGCAGGGTGTCACCTCGCCGGACACGGACTCGCAGGGGACCGACCAGTCCGGGGACCAGCAGGACGGCTCCCAGGACGGAAGCGGTCAGGAAGGCGGCGACGGCCAGCAGGGCGAGGGCGACTCGGCGGGCGGCGAGGGCTAGCCTCAACTGCGGTAGGACGTTGGGCGCACTGAGGGCGGCTCTGCCCGTGCTCATCCGCGGACCGCGCGGATCGCATATTAAGACTGGGTGACGAAACTGGTGCACGGCCGGTTTCCATGGGGTAGAACTGCCGTGTTTGATTCCCTATCGAAGGCAGCCCTGTGTCTACCAGCAGTTTTCCTCCTGATCCTTCGCAAGGCACTGGTGAGGCTCCAGTCCCCGCGCCCCCGATGACGTCGGGGCCGGAGACCGGCAGCTTTCCCGCTGTGCCTGTGCCTCCTCCGCCGAGCGCCCCCGCGCCCCAGGTGCCCAACGCGGCCGAGGCTCCTCCGCCGCCTCCGGTGCCCGCCCCTGGAGGAGAAGCTGTGGCCGCCCCGAACACGATGGGCGTCCCGGTCGCCGCCGGCTCCGCACCTGGTGCGCCGGCACCTCAGGCCCAGGGCGGGTTTGTGCAGCCCGGGCAGGCTGCTCAGGCCTCGCCCCTGGCGCAGACCTTCACCGCCTGGTTCCGCGGCCCGGGCCTGACCTCCACGGCTCTGAGCCTGGCGATCGTGCTCGGATCCGCAGCCATCAGCGCGATCCTCACGATGGTGGCCATGTCCACCACGGACTCGACGAAGACGTTCCCGACGACCTTCTCCACGCTGCCGCTGCTCATGGGCTGGAGCCTGGGTGGGCAGTTCGTCATGTCAGGCTCGAACTCTTACGAGACGATCACCCTGACCTTCACGCTGCTGCCCATGGGGGCACTGACCGCCGCTGGCATCGGGGTCTTCTGGCTGGCGCGCCGCCGGGCCGCGGTTGACGGGTCGGCGGCCCCGCTGGTCCCGACTCTGGCGCGGGCCGGAGCCGAGGCTCTGGCTGTGGCCCTGGTGGCCTGCTTGGTGACGGCACCGTTCTCCATGACCGCCACGATGATGGGGTTGAAGGTCATGACGGTCTCCTCCTCCGCGCTGATGACGATCCTGCTGGTGACGGTGGTGGTCTTCGTGGCGCTCGTGGTGGCTCGCAGCGGCGGAGCGCTGATTGAGCGCCTGCCGCGCCCGGTGGTGCAGCTCGGCCGGGAACTGGGCGCCCTGAGCACCGCACTGGGAGTGGTCCTGGGGGTCTTCGTCGTCCTCGCCTACATCGTTGCGGCGCTGACCCAGGGGTGGAACCTGGCCTCGATCCTTCTGCTGCCGGTCTTCCTGCCGAACCTGGTGCTGCTCGCCCTGGGCATGGGGTCCCTGGGAGGCATCACCCTGGACAAGAGCGAGGCCGCAGCGGCCCTGGCCTACTTCCTGCCGTCCCTGGGCGGCGAGGAAGGCGGCGACGCCTACGCCTGGACCTGGTTCGGCAGCTGGTCGATCCTGCTGTTCGCGGCCATGATCGTGGCCATCGCGGCGGCGGCGCTGCGCGTGGGTGTCAGGCGCGCTCGCACGGGGCGGACCGAGTGGCAGCGCGTCTGGCAGCTTCCGCTCGTGTCGCTGGTCCTGGGGGCGATCGTCTTCTACGGGCTGCTCCCGTTGCGTTTCTCCGGCGCTGACACCCCGATGCGCTCCTCGGGTGGCGGGGCCGGCCACTACATGTCCTTGAGCATGCAGCCCAACGCCCTGACCTTCTTCCTGCTCGGGGTTGTCGTGGCGATCATCTCCGTGCTGGCCGAGCTGCTGCCCCTGTGGGTCTACTCCTCCTTCCCGGCGGTGCTGCAGCTGGCCGGCGGGAAGAAGGCGAGTGCGGCCTGGCGTGCGGGCACCTCCGGCGTGAGTTCGACGTCGTCGGCCCAGCAGTGGGCGTACAGCACCGACCCGGCCACCGGGGCCAGCATCGCCACGGACCCGGCCACCGGCGCCGTCTTCTCCATGGACCCGGCGACCGGCCAGTGGGTGGAGACCACGCCGGCCTCGCAGGCCCCGGCTCCCGGACCTGGCGGCGCGGCCGCGGGCGCGACTGCTGCGGGCGATCTGCCCGAGCCGGCCCCGATGAGTGCGGCCTCGCGCAAGAAGGTCATTCTGGGACTGTCGGCCTTCGGGGTCGTGGTGGCGCTGGTGGTGGCCGGCGTCGTCGGGCTCAATGTCGTCAACGGCATGCGTGGCCCCGAGAAGGCGGTCGAGAGCTATCTGACGCTCCTGTCGGAGGGGAAGGCCTCCGAGGCCACCAAGATGGTGGACCCCGGTGTCCCCAACGACCAGCGCAAGCTGTTGACCGACGACGCCCTCAAGGCCGCCAAGGCGAGGATCAAGGTCACCAAGATCGACAAGCCCACCATCTCCGGTGACACCGCCACGATCAAGGCTCACCTGTCCCTGGACGGGAAGGCCTTCGAGTACGACTTCACCGCCTCGAAGTCGTCGGGCTCCTTCGGCCTGGACAGCTGGAAGGTGGATAAGCCCCTCGTGGTCTCCGCGGACTTCAGCTCCTCCTCGCTCCCGGGGCTGAAGGTCGCTGGGGTTGCCATCGACCTGGCCAAGGAGAAGGACGGGTGGAGTGGGAGCCGCACCTCGACCCAGTTCGCCTACCCCGGTGTGTACCCGGTGTCGGCGCCGGACTCCGTCAGTAAGTACCTCTCTGCCAAGGAGACCTCCTTCACCCTGATTCCTTCGGGCAAGGGGGCCGCCTCGGAGGCCGAGTCGGTGGGCACCCAGAAGGTGGATGCCACTCCCACTGACGAGCTCAAGACCAAGGCGCTGGAGAAGGTCAAGGAGCAGACGAAGACCTGTGCGACCGTTCCGACGAACTCGGACAAGACCTGCCCCTACCAGACCTCCTCGGACATGACCTCGTTGTCGGTGGAGAAGGACGCCACGAAGGTGGAGTTCTCCGAGGACAGCAATGACCTGTCCTTCACCTCCGATGAGATCAGCATCTCCGGGTCTCCCAAGCCGACGGCCTTCGACAAGAACCCCAGCCCCCGCAAGGCGAAGTTCACCTTCTCCGGGAAGGTGGAGCTGCCGGAGGGTGATGGCGAGCCCACCATCACGATCGAGTCCAGCAGCAGCGTCTTCTAGGGCCACTGGCCGGTGCCGGCCGCTGGGTCGGCACCGGCCAGCAGGATGCGTTCGCGGCGCGTCGTCTCAGGCGGTCACCTTCAGGGTGGATCCGCCCGAGGCGACGCGCCGCACTGCGATGCGCTCGGCGATCTGGTCGCGCAGCTCTGCCACGTGGGAGACGATGCCGACGGTGCGCCCGCCGGCGCGCAGGTGGTCGATCTGGGCCATGACGGCCTGGAGGGTGTCGGCGTCCAGGGTGCCGAAGCCCTCGTCGATGAAGAGGGTCTCCAGGCTCACGCCCCCGGACTCGGCCGAGACGACGTCGGCCAGGGCGAGGGCCAGTGACAGGGAGACGTAGAAGGTCTCCCCGCCCGAGAGGGTCCGGGGATCGCGGGTGCGCTCGTCTCCGAGGTGGTCGACGACGGCGAGGCCCAGTCCTTTGCGGCGCCGGCGTTGGCTGGTCTCCTCGGCGACCCGGATGAGCTCGTAGCGCCCGGAGGACATCTGGGACAGGCGCTCGTTGGCGAAGACGAGGACCTCTTCGAAGCGGGCCTGCAGCACCCAGGTGGCCAGGGGTGTGCCGGCCTCGTTCTCCCCGCGGGCGAGGTTCGCCACCCGGATGAGGTCGGCACTGGAGCCGGCCGCCTCCTCATAGGCGGTGGCCGCCTGCTCGACGCCGTCGACGGCCCGGCGCAGGTGCTCGTGGGACTCGGCGGTGCGCGCCTGAACGGAGGCGGCCTGCCTGGCGGCGGCGTCCGCCTGGGCGAGCTCGGCGGTGGCGGCCTCGAGGCGGTCCTCCTCCTGGCCGCTCAGGGCGGCGATCTGCGGGTCCTCCAGTCCCAGGCGGACCCGCTCGTGGGCGGTGGCGGCGGCGCGCACGCCGGCCGCCAGGGCCTCGATGGCACCGCGCTCCATGAGGGCCGCCGTTGCCTGCGCCGCACCGGTGAAGCCCTCCTCCGTCAGCGCCGCGGCCAGGTCCGCCAGGGCGGTGCGGGCCTGGGCCAGGGCGGTGCGGGCTGTGTCGATGTCCTGGGAGGCGTCCTCGGCCTCCTTGGCCCGCACGAGGAGCGCGGCGGCGCGGGCGGTGACGCTTGGCCAGGTCCCGCGCGCCTCCAGGCAGCGCCGCTGGTCCTGGGCGAGGGCCTCGCGCTCGGCCTCCAGGCGGCTGCGGGCCGACTCCTGGGCGGAGCGGGCGGCATCGAGCGCGGCGCGCTCCTGCTCGGTGCCGGCATCGAAGGCCTCGAGGCGCTCCACCAGCTCCTCGACGCCGTCGGCTGCGGCCCGCGCCGTGGCCAGGGCGGTGGCGGCCGCCTCCAGTGCCTCCTTGGCGGCGGGGGCATCCATGCCGTCACTGGCGCGCTGGGCCTCCTGAAGCCGGGTGGCACAGGCGTCGCGCTGTCGGACGGCACCGCTGAGCGCCTCGTCGGCCTGCCGCTGCTGCTCCTCGGCGGCCTCGACCTGCTGACGGGTGGCACCGTCGGTGCCGGCGGTGGCGGGGGAGGGGTGCGTGGTCGAGCCGCACACGGGGCAGGGCTCACCCTCGGTGAGCTCACCGGCCAGTGCCCCGGCGGTCCCGGAGATCCAGGCCAGGCGGGTGGCGCGAACCCGTTCGGTCGCCTCCCGCGCGAGCGTCGCCGCCTCAGCGCAGGCAGCGTCCCGCTGGGCGAGCTGGGCGCTGAGCTGCTCGACGGCGAGGGCCGCCCGGTGACGCTCCTCGGCCCGGGCCCGGCGATCCTGAAGGCCCTCGAGACCCGCGCGGGCCGCGCGCGCCGCCTCCAGCGTCTCCACCAAGGCGGTGCGCTGCGCGGGGCGCTCGGCGAGTTTCTCCGCGCGCTGCTCCAACTGGCCGGCGGCGCGCTGCAGCTCCGCCTCCCGCTGCTGCAAGGCGCTCTCGCGCTCAGGGAGGCCGGCCTCGAGGTCCACGAGGGTCTCGAGCTGCCCGTGCTCGCGACGGCAGTGGTGCGCCAGGTCATCGAGATCGCGGGGGCTCAGGGCCTCAGCGCGGTCCGTCTCCGACTCATCGGCCGCCACAGGGATCTCTGCCGCGTCCGAGTTCTGCGGGGCGACGGCGCCCGCTTCGGCATCGCCGGCCATTGCCTGGCTGGGTTGATCCTCGAGGGCGGCGAGCTGGCGCTGCGCCTCACGGACCAGGGGCTCGATGAGAGCGGCGGGCGTCTCCGCGGCACCATGACTGTGGGTGTTGCTGCCGGTGGCCTCCTCTGCGCTGTCGGCACTGGTGACTCCGGCCTGTTCGGCCAGGTGGGCCAGGCCGCTCTGGTCGGCACGGGCGGCCAGTGCAGCGACGGCCTGCTGGGCACGGCGATGGGCGGCCTGCTCGGCGACCAGGTAGGGCCGCACCCGGGAGGCGCGCTCGGCGTCCCGGAGGCGCTCGGCATCGTCGGCCTCCTGCTCGGCGCGCTCGGCCAGCCGCTCCTTCTCCTCGACCAGTGCCCGGCGTCGCTCCAGGAGGTCGTGGAGGCTCTGGGCTTCCTCGCGGGCCGTCTGCGCCCGGGTGAGGACCGTCCCCGTGGCCTCGGCGTGGGCGTCGGCCGATGCGACCCGGTTGCTGGAGGCCTCTAGCACCTGGGTGCAGATGCGGCGAAGAACCACCAGGTTCGGGGTGGCGCCCGCCATCGCCGCCTCCAAGGCCTGGGCCGGTGTTGGAGCAGGGCCGGCGTCGGCCTCCTCCGACTCCTCACGGTCGGCGTCGTGAACAGGCAGCGGCAGTGCCTCCTGGGTCCTCCCGGATGGGGCCTCCTGTGACGAGTTATCCGGCGACGAGTCCTTCGGGCGAACCGCCTGATCGGCGTCGGCGGTCTCCTCACCGGTATCTGCGGTCTCAGTGGGGGAGGGGGCCTCGGTGAGGAGGGGGTGCCGTCCCAGGGAGGCGACCTGCCCGCGCAGGTCGGCTGCGGCCTGCTCGACCCGCCGGGCCCCGTCCCGGGAGGCCTGGATGAGGGCGTCCTGGATGGCGTCGTAGATGCCGGTGCCGAAGACGTCCTTGAGGAGGTGCTGGCGCTCGGAGGAGTCGGCGCGCAGGAACCGGGCGAACCTGCCCTGCGGCAGGACGACCGTCTGCGTGAACTGCTCCCGGCTTAAGCCCACGGCGCGCGCGATCTCCGCGTCGGCGTCGCCCACGCGGGTGACGGGCTCGTCGAGCGGCTCCCCGCCGACCTCGGCCAGGTGCCAGAGTTTGACGGTGCCGTTCTGGGTGGTGGTGCCCTGGCCGCGCCGCTTGGCTCGCTCGTAGGTGGGGGTGCGGCGCACCCGGTAGACGCCGGCGCCGGTGGAGAAGATGAGCTCGATGACGCTCTCGGTGTGCGGGCCTACGAGGGTGGAGCGGATGCGCTCCTTGGAGGAGTCGGCCGAGTCGGCCACGTCCCCGTAGAGGGCGAAGACGATCGCGTCGATGATGGTGGTCTTGCCCGAGCCGGTGGGGCCGGTGAGCAGGAAGCGGCCCGAGGCGCCCACCGCGTCGAAGTCGATGTGCTCCTGCCCCGCGTAGGGGCCGATGCCGGTCATGGTCAGTGAGTGGATCCTCATCGCTCGCTCCTCGCGCTCGCCAGGGCGGACTCGTATGCGCTGCGCAGGACGCCGCGCTCGGAGGGCTCGGGGGCGCGCCCGCAGACGTCGTCGAAGAAGTCCTCGGTGATGCGCAGCGGGTCGGCCGCGGCGGTGACGGCGATGCGCTCGCGGGCGGTGCGCGTGGGGGCCTCGTGCTGGAAGGCCAGGAGGCTGGGGAATCGCTCCTTGAGGGTGGCCAGGGCGCCGGGTGGTCGCTCGCCCTGGAGGATGACGCGTACCCAGGCTCCGGTGGCGTCGTCGAAGGCGGGGGAGAGGAGCTCGGGCATGGTGCCGGTCAGGGTGCGCACCTGGTGCAGGACCGGGGTGGGGATGCGCTCCAGCCCGGTGACACCGTCGGCGTCCAGGTCCAGCAGGACGGAGGACTTGGTGGCGGCGTTGCGGGCGCCTTCGGCCTCGTCGAAGGAGAAGGGCAGGGGCGAGCCGGAGTAGACCAGGCGCGGGCCGGTGGGCCGGGTGAGCTCCTGGGGCCGGTGGAGGTGGCCGAGGGCCACGTAGTCCAGGCCGCCGCTGCGCTCGGCCAGGGGCGAGCCGCCCAGGGTGGTGAAGACGCCGGAGGGCACGGAGTCGACGCCGCCGACGCGGATGTCCCGTTCGGACTCGCAGGCCTCGCCGCCGACGACAAAGGCGTGGGCCATGAGCAGGCTCGGCAGGCGCCGGGTGCGGCCGGCGCGCAGGCGGTCCAGGTCCGCGGCCACGAGGCGCAGGGCGGCGGAGACGACGGCCTCGTGGGACCGGGGCAGGCGCGGGCGCTCCGGCGGGTCGGGCTGGGAGGAGGCGTCCCGGTTCTCGGCCTGGTCCTCTCCGGCTGTGTGCTTCGCGGGGGTCTCCTCGCCGAGGCGCTCGGCGAGGAGGGGCGGGAGGATCTCGCGGGTGGCGTCGGGGTCGAGGTAGGGCAGGGCGTGGACGATGGCGGCGTCGTTGCCGTCGGCGTCGGGCAGGATGATGCCGCGGTCGAGGCCGGCGGTGCGGGCACGGATGATGAGGCCCTCGCGCATGAGGTCGGCGGCGAAGCCGAGGCGGCGGGCGGAGTCGTGGTTGCCGGGGGTCAGGATCACTCGGGTGCGTTCGGACAGGCGGCGCAGCGTCTCATCGAGGAGGGAGACGGCGTCATTGGGTGGGATGGCGCGGTCGTAGACGTCCCCGGCGACGAGGACGGCGTCGACTGACTCGGCGCTGACGAGCTCGACGAGGTGGTCGGCGAAGGCGGCGTGCGCGTCGTCGAGCACGCGCCCGTGGAAGGTGCGCCCCAGGTGCCAGTCGGAGGTGTGGAGGATCCGCATGCCGACACTGTCTCACAGCCCACCGACATCAAAGACGGCGCCCTGTGGCGGTCAGTCGCCGGTTTCCTGGTCCGGGTTGTCCTCGGTACGGTCCTGCTCGTCATCTGAGCCCGATGGTGTCTCAAAGAGCACCTCCGCCTCTTCAGTTCGACCTGCGGCGCGATATGCGCTGGCGAGGTTGTTGCGTGAGGTGAGGGTGTGGGGGTGGTCGGGGCCCAGGATGCGGATGCAGTCTTCGAAATTCCTCTCGTACAGGGTGATGGCCTCGTCGAGCCTGCCCGT